>NZ_JAFZKX010000018.1 GCF_017551775.1 Fibrobacter sp.
AAAGACGGCGTCATAAACCAGAGCTGGATGGATTCGGTGCAGACGGTGGTGGACATGTGCATGCGCGCGGGCCTTGTCACGATCCTGAATATCCACTGGGACGGCGGCTGGCTTGAAGGAAACCTCAGCGACGACAAGAAAGACGAGGTGAACGCCAAGCAGAAGGCGTACTGGACCCAGATTGCGACGCACTTCAAGAACTACAATGAGCGCTTGCTTTTCGCGAGCGCGAACGAGCCTGCTACTACCGACGATAACTACAAGCACGAAACCGAAATTCTGATGACGTATCACCAGACGTTCGTTGACGCGGTGCGTGCCACGGGCGGCAATAACGAAAGCCGTACGCTGATTATTCAAGGGCCTTCAACCAGCGTGGACCGCAGCTGCGAAGTCATGCCGGTGGATAAGCTTCCGAAAGATAAGATTGAAAACCGCTTGATGGTGGAGGTGCATTACTACGATCCCTACACTTACACGCTCATGAACGAGCCTGCCGATTGGGGCGCCATTGTGCAACCGCAGTATTACTGGGGCACGGGCGACAATCTCGCGACTGGTGACGATGTGGTGTACAACTGCGGATACAACGCTTGGGCGAATGCCATGGGTGACCCCTGCACCGGCGACCGTATGGATGACCAGTTTGGCAAAATGAAGACGACTTTTGTGGACAAGGGCGTGCCGGTGATTATCGGTGAATTCGGTGCCAACGACCGCGTAGGCGTCTTGACGGGCGACAAGTATGCAAAACACCGCAAGGGGCGTCTTGAGTATTATGACTACCTGATGAATTCTGCAAAGAAGAATAAGGTGGTGCCCATTGCTTGGGATACGGGTCACGAAGGTGAAAACAACATGACCATTATCCGCAGGCAATCAGAACCCGATGGATCCATTTTCGATATGGAAGTGCTGAACCTGATGCGCAAGGCTTACGGGCTTGGCGATTACGTGAACAAGGGAATCACCCACGTGGAAGATTTTGTGGAGGGAACGACCGGCATAATCGAAGCGGAAACGTTCCGTCGGGGCATGGCAAAATGGAATGCTCCCAATCTCCGCCGCGATGGTTTGAGACTCCTTGCCGACGGGACCATCAAACTGTTCGATATTAACGGCAACCTGCTCCGCAGTGGTTCCTCGGAAATATCGCTACAGGGCCTGCGCCAGGGAATCTACATCGCCAAAAGCGGGAATAGCCTGCTGAAGGTAAATTTGCGATAAAGTTTAAGCCCCTCGGATTCGAGGGGCTTAAAAGTTTTATCTAGAACAATTGCCCGGGCAACTTGAGCTTTTCTTTAGGTGGGAAATCCGCATCGAATCGCTCGAATGCTTCGGGGTTCTGTTCTGCGACAAAGTACCCCTCAGGATCGTGGTATGAACCGGTAATTCCGCCCAAGAAACCATCGTCCAGTTCCTTGCACAAGAAGTAGGTGGCTTCCGGATCGTCGGCGTAACGGATTCCCTTGGTGAGTGCGGGCACAAAACCGCTCTTGCCGTAGAAATCGATGTTGCCCACGATCAGGAGGCAGCCGGCTCCCATCTTTTTCGCGAGTTCCATGGAATGGTCCAGGAGGATTTTCCCGTAGCCTTTCCGCTTGAAATCGGGGCGAATGCTGATGGGCCCGAAGGTCATCATCCTGATTTTGCGACCGTCATCGGCGTCGATGTGCGACCATGCGTACATCACGTGCCCGACGATTTCACCTTCGACTTCCAGGATGAGCGAAAGTTCCGGGACGAAGTCGGGATTGTTCCTGTAGCAGTGAAGCACGTAATGCTCAGTGCAGCCGGGACGGTAGACGTTCCAGAATGCTTCGCGAGTGAGATTTTCGATTGCCCTAAAATCGCACGGCTGTTCCGTGCGGATAGTGTAATTTTTCATTGTTTATCTCCATTTTGATTTTTACGGTTTGGCAAAAATCACCTTGGAAGACAGCCTAGGAAAAGTCTCCCAAGGCCTTAAACAATGAACCAAGATTTACTAGATAACATCCAGTCTCCGTTGAAAGTACATTGTAAATATACATTAATTTCGCCGAAAAGGGATGGTGCTTTGTTGAACCTTGCGTTTGTTTATCTAGACTGGACTTTCACGATCTTCGGCGAGAGCCCCTTTGCTTCGGCTCGAATGATATAGGAGGCTTTCGGGAATCTTGCGGGTACGGCAAAACCGTCGATGGACCCGAGATTGTTTCCGTTCATGTCGAACAACGTGAATTTCGTGTAATCGCGATAGACTTGTTGTGCCTTCGCTAGTACCACTGTAGAATCTTGCGGATTGTCTTCGCCATCCTTGGGCTTACGCACGGTGAGTGCCTTCGCCATAAATTCGATGATGTAGGTGCCGTCGCTCTCGGGCTTTAGAACCTTGCCGTCCTGCTCTACGACTGCCTTTTCGTCGACGGACTTGGTGTCGATTTTTACTCGGAGCGGAACGCTTTCGGGCATGTGCTCGTTCGGAATATCCCACTTGATGGTGTAGCCATTCTCGGTTTCCGTCTTTTCGGCCTTGTCAACGATAAAGTGTGCGCGGTGATAGGCCCCGATGGTCCCGAAGGGCGCTACCCACAGGTCGTTTTCGAGCGCATGCTGGAAAAGCTTCTTGATGTCGCTGGGGTTGGTGGCGTAGTCGTCGCCGGTATCGTCGGTTACGCCATGGTTCAGTACGACGAGCCATGAGCCGCCCTTTACGGAAACATCCCACGGGTTTGCGTTGCTGAAGTCCCCGATGAATGCAGCCGTGTCGAGTGACGAGAGCATTTCGGTTACGGTTGCGCCGGAGCGTGTCCAAATCTTGGCCTGGATGCTCATCCATTTCGCCTCGACATCCCATTCGTTTCGCCCGTGCCAGCCGCAGTCGCGGTTGATGAAGTGCCGCGTGTTTATGACGGCGCTGACCTGGTCGTTGTTTTCGCAGAAGGGCGTGGCGAGCGATGTGACGCGGACCTTTGCGCCGTTTTCTGCCATGACGCTTTCGATTTTGTCGGCGAAGGTGACGATCTCTTTTTCCAGTTCGCTATTGCTGCTGATGCCGCTTAAGTGGGCGTGCGTATCGGTATGGTTCCCGATTTCATGTCCCGATTTTGCCAGGGCCGCAAAACCTGCCGCATTTTTCTGGAGGCCGTTTCCCATGTTCGTGAGGAAAAACGTCACGTGGACATCGGACATTTCATCCAGTATGGGCTTCAAGTTCTGCACCTGATTTTCGAGTGCATCGTCAAACGTGAAACTGACGGCACCGACGTGTCCGTTCCAGGGAACTGTTTCGATAGGCGCTGCTGCGCAGATTCCTGCAAGGCCCATTGCTAAACTCCATGCCGTAATGGCCGTTTTTGCAGAAAAGACGGTTTTTCTTGTTTTCATGTTCGATACCCTAAACAACCATACGAAAAGATAGTCAAATCATCCTCACTCCACAAAAAAGACCCTCGCTTGCGCGAGGGTGGGAAGCCTCCATTGTCTCCCCTCTGACTTGACGGGGGCTTTCTTGTTCCTTCAGATCAGCGCGGTACCATTCGCCGTAGGCGTCCGCTTGCTTGATCGGGTAGTCAGTCCATGGGTACGGCAATCCCCTTCAAGGAATCCGATGGTTCAACGCTGGAACTGGATCCGTCGCCTGTGCTTGACGATGATGGAGTTTCGGTATCGTCGTTGGAAGCTTCTGCGTTGACAATCTTGTTGCAGATGTCGGTCGCCGAACCCGAGAAATCGCTTACGACCATGCTGAAGGTAATGGTGGTGTCGCCTTCTTTTGTGGTGCACTTCGGCGGATCGGTCCAGGTGCATTTGGTGAGCGTTTCCATCCGGTGATCTCCGCAGAACAATTCCAGATTTCCGTTTTCGTCGCATCCTTCCCACCAGTCGGGAATCGTCCCGCATGTGGCCTTGAATCGTGTGAATATACCGCTGCACAGTTTTCCGGCGTTTTCCAGCTTCAAGTGGGTGACGACCAATTTATTTGAGTTTATCTGGATTTCGGAAGAATAAGTTATCCCGTTTGCGGAACAATTTGCCGAGGCGCCATCTTCCTCTTCAAAGATTTTTAGTTCTCCGCCATCAACTGGGATGCTTGATGTCGCCGCCGTTGTGAATTCGATTTGCTTGGCGGTTGCGTTTGGAATGGTTGTCGATCCGGCTGTGGATGGGCTATCCGAGGAACATGCGGAAAGTGCGCAAAGAGCGAATGCCCCCGTGAGATGGATTTTTTGTTTGAGGTTAAGCATGGGACTCTCCTTCGATTTTGTTTGTAAATGGAAAAAGTTGGAAGTTCAGGCCGTAGACCTGGTTTAAGTTTTCGCCTTCGTTCGCGATGGCCGCGATCCTTTTGGCGCAGGCATCGATTTCAGCCACGATGCGCGCGTAGTTGGCTTCGTTCACGCCGATGGTCATTCCGGTGAAATAGCGTTCGTTCGCGTTGTAGCGGTCTACGGCGCGCACGGCCATGTTGCCCATTTCCTTGTGCATGGCGCGAATGGCGATAGGGAGCGCTTCTGCAGATCCGATAACGGCTTTCTCGGTTTGCGAATAATTTTTTTCGCCGTCCTTCTTTAAAAATCCGGCTTTCACCAAAAAGGCGAGGATGTCGCGGACTTCTTCGGCAGAAACGTACTCTTTGCATTCGTCGGCGAGTTTGCGGGGCTGGGCGCCGGGCATCATCGGGGCGAGTTCGCGAATGACGGGATACTTCCACGATTCGTAGTATTGGAATGCATCGCTGTCAATCACGCGCGCTTTGTGCTCGATGGCGATTTTCTCCAGCTTGAGAAGTATCGCCTTCCTGTCGGCATCCCTGGTTGCCTTGGCGAACATGACGAGGAGCAAAAAGTATTCTTCTTCGTATCCGCTCAGGCCCATCGCCTTGGATACCTGCGGTGTCTTGACTTTGCTCAGGCCGCTCTTCCCTTCGCATACCAGCTTGATGTATGTGGGGGAGGTGAACCCGGCAAGTTTCGAGAATTCCCTCCACGAGAATGCGCCCGTACGTTTGCGTTCATCGTAGAAGTCTTGCATGTATTTGCGGTAATCTTTGTATTCGGTAATCGGCTTCATGTCTATAATATACCTTTAAAAATCTTCGGAGGCAATGCTTTGAATGATACGAAATATCAGTTTTTGAAGAAAAAACAACAAAAAATCAAATAAATTTTCAATATTTTTATCGGAATGATACGTTGCGTATCATTTGACTTTTTTTTCGTCTCCACTGTCCCAAAATATCTATATTGGCATGACAGAGACACCATTCACAAAAGGATACAATATGGCAAACAAGTACGCTGGTACCCAAACCGAAAAGAACCTCCAGGCCGCATTCGCAGGCGAATCCCAGGCCCGCAACAAGTACACCTACTTTGCAAGCGCCGCAAAGAAGGAAGGCTTTGAACAGATTGCGGAACTCTTCCTCAAGACCGCCGACAACGAGAAGGAACACGCCAAGATGTGGTTCAAGGAACTCGAAGGTATCGGTGACACCGCTGCCAACCTGAGTGCCGCCGCCGATGGTGAAAACTACGAATGGACCGACATGTACGAAGACTTCGCGAAGACTGCCGAGGCCGAAGGCTTCACTGTCCTTGCCAAGAAGTTCCGCATGGTTGCCGCTATCGAAAAGCGCCACGAAGAACGCTACCGCGCCCTCCTCAAGAACGTGGAAACTGCCGCCGTGTTCGAGAAGAGCGAAGTCAAGGTGTGGGAATGCCGCAACTGTGGCCACATCGTCGTGGGTACCAAGGCCCCGGCCGCATGCCCGGTATGTGCCCATCCGCAGTCCTTCTTCGAAGTAACTGCTGAAAACTACTAAAATTATTTACGGCTTTTTTTAGCAAATTTCGCCCGTTTGCCCCGATTGGGGCGGACGGGTTTCTTTTTTTGAAAAATTTTTGTAACAAATTCGAAATAAATTATATATTTTGTTTGTGGTCGCTGGAATTGGCGATTTTTTGGGTAATTTAGGGGAATGAGGGCAAAGTGGGTGCTAAAATACGAACACTTGTATGTTCCATAGTTTTTGCTATGGGATTTTTTGCGGCTTTTGCCGTGGATGCTTCCGCAAATATTCTTATTGAGGGGGATTCGGTCTCTATAGCGTCTTCCATTGGCGATACCGTTTCCATCGCAGCTCGTAAGCGGCTCAATTACGGAGAAAACTTCATCAAGTGGGAACTCGTTTCCGGGCAGGGGAAGATTGTCAATGCCACTGCCGATTCGACTGGGTTTATCCCGTTTACAGATTCTGCCACCATAAGGATGGTAACCCAGACTCTCCCCATTTATAAATTGACTGAAGAGCTGACGAAATACGATTTTTATGAGCAGAGTGTTCATGTTCCCTATCCGACAGCTGGTATAGGCAGTTACGGACTGCGATTGTATATTGACGCTAAAGAGGAGGTGCAGTACGCGCACACTTACAGTATCGATCAAAATGTTTTAATCTTAAACTTCGGAGAGGATTCGACTTTCACAAAAACTTCTGCCAAAGGGAGAGTGTGTTATAATCGCAGGTGCTTCTACTCTACTGAACCGAATAAGAAAAACTATATCCTAATCTATGTTACGACTTATCCCAATGTCTATATGAAGGATTCCATATTCCTTCAGCTGTTCAAGACATACGGCATAAGCGCTTCGCATACGGGAAACGGAATGGTTGCCGTTGATTCCTCGGGTAGGGCTTGGGCGATTGATTCTGCTGGCATAACGCGGACTTTTACCAAGGTCATTGAAAGCGATTCCATTAAAATATACGCCGTTCCGGATTCGGATAACGTCTTTGATCATTGGGAAAAGGTTTCGGGTTCCTGCGATATCGAGAATCCCAAGAAAGATACGACCCGGGTAATGCACGTTCTCAGTGACTGTAAAGTGAAGGCGACTTTCCGGCCGGGTGAAATCTATTCCATTACAGCTACTCCGACCCGATACAACTTTGTCGAAAATACCTATGCGAAGAAGGTCTCGCACGGGCATACTGGCGTCAGGTTCGTTTTTGTCGCTCCGAGTACAGGGACTTTTAACATTGTCGTGTCAAACGACGCTCTACAGGATTCCCTCTATTACCTCCAGTATAAAAAGACCAGTTATGATACCTTGACTGCTTCGCGGAGGTTCGTCGGTACCTATAGTAAAACATTGAACCTCACTGCCGGGGATTCTGTGTGTATCGTCGTTTATAAGTATAAAAGGAACGACAACCCCTTCTATATCAGTTACGCAACGCAGTCGTACAACCTCGCGCTCGGTTCCGCCGGGAACGGGCAAGCCCTTCCGGATACGGGGTATGCGACGGCCTACGCTGGTTCCAAGTATTCGATTGGTGCCAAGGCGGATTCGGGATATCGTTTTTCTAACTGGCAGGTAGTGCTTGGAGCGCCTTCGGTGGATGATTTTGAAGCGCCTTACACGTTTGTGAGTCTCAACGGCAATGCTGAATTGAAGGCCGTGTTCAAGCAGAGCCAGATTTACACACTTAGCGGAACGAAAAAGACCTTCAACTTCCAGGACAATTATTACAATGAATCTACCAAGTCGGCAATCCGTTTCACCTGGACTCCGCCCGACACCAACGCCTATGTCGTCCGGTTTGAACCTGTCGATTCGCTATGTGCGTTTTTCCGGGATTACGGGAACGATGACACTTTCGAGAATGGTTCCACAGAAAGCAAGGTAAAAGGGGCTACCGCTATCCTTGTTAAGGGAACGCCGGGCGAGCCGCTTTATTGGACGCTTCGAGACAGTTCCGTCATTATTCCGAACAAGTCTTTTGCGGCGTGGATTTCGACGCCCTATAAGTTGAACGTAGAAAGCTCCAAGGGCGGTCTTATTAGCCCGTCTGGTGATGTATCTGTCAGTCCGGGGAGCAAGACTGTAGTCAATGCTTGGCCGCACGGAGGTTACGTTTTCAAGAACTGGGCTTCAATCATGGGCAATCTCGAAATCGACAAGCCGGACGAGAGCAGGACTACCATCCTCCAAGAAGATTCCGTATGTTCAGTCAGGGCGGTATTTGCCGTAGATACGGCGGCGCGGCCTTCGGTGCAGATATCGAAACTCGACCTGAACAATTACCCTCAAATTTGTGCGCAGGTTTCCGTTACGGATCTCCAGAATGGGCATGCCTTCAACGGATTGACTTCTCGCGATTTTATTTTGACGGAAGATGGCCAAAAGATTAATGCGCAGGTTACGAGCATTCAAAAGGTTACCGGTATATCCGTCGCTCTCGTTGTAGACCAGAGTACTTCAATGCGAACCAACGATCGTATGACCAAGGCTCTCGAGGCCATGCGCGATTTTGTAGGTAGAATGGGCCCCTATGACAGGACGGCTATTGTCGGTTTTGTTGGCAGCGTCAAGGTAAAGGATCCCAATGCTTCCGCTGATTCGAAGGATTCCATCATGGTTGATTCTGTCATAGTCCACCAGACCATGACTACCAATAAACCGCTGCTGCTAAATGCTATAGATAGCATTAAGGCTATCGGCTCGACGAATATCATCACGGGGGCGTATGTCGGAGTAAAGCAAATCGTTGATGAAATTAACCCGACAGCGGTCATCATCTTTTCGGATGGAGCCAATGGCTCTGGTGGGATAAATATAAACACCGCGATTGATTATGCAAATCAGAACAATACCAACATCTATTCTATCGCACTCGAGTCAACAGTAAAATACCCGCTGCAGGAACTTGCCAGGAATACGGGGGGAACGTTCTCCATGGCTAGCGATGCTAGCGAACTGGCGGGCCTCTACTCCGTCATCCGCGACAACATCCTCTCGCAGTATCTCGTTTGCTACCAGACTCCCGATACGGTTCAGAACGGGGAAACGCATGACGTCGTAATAGGCATGACGTTCAACAATATTACTGCTAGGGATACCGTTCAGTGGAACGAGACGACGCTTCCGCCATCTATTTCGCTTACAGAAGATACTTGGAACCTGGTCAAAAATCCTCAAACGGCGAATAGCTCGCTGACGATTGGCGTTTACATAAAGTCGATGCTTGATATTGCGTCGGCGCAAGTGTACTTGCGTGAGGTGAATGCCATGGGCGGACAGTTTACGAGTTACAATATGCAGCATGTTCGCGACAGCCTTTGGGAATTCAGCGTTCCTGCAAGTCTCGTTGTGGCTCCCGGTTTGGATTTTTATGTCACCGCGACAGATACGGCCGGACAGACGGGAAAGACTCCGAGAATTCCAACCCCGTCCATGGAACCGTATACCATCTTTATCGATAATGACATGCCTGTTGTAGATGTCGTCTCTGTAGCATGCGAGGATTCTGCATCGGATTTGAAGACGTTCTCTTTCCGGATTACCGACAGCGACGGAATCGATGACGTGACTCTGTATTACAAGGACTACAATGATATTCTCTTCAGGACTTTGCCTCTCAATTATTCTGCGGAAAAAGACACCTGGAATGGAACTTTGCATGCCAATACGCAGGACTTTACCGTAATACACTACTACCTTCGTGCGAGGGATGCGATGGGCGCGACTGTCCGTTACGTTAGCAACGGGTATTCTGTCACGGGAGCCTGCGAAGTGAAGTCTTTCGTAACGGATTCTATTCCAGATGGTTCTCAGGAATTCAACCATCGCGATTCTATCGTGTATTCCCTCATTGCCGATCTGGCCGAAATGTACGATTCGGATTTGGATGGCAAGGCCGATTTCGTCAGAATCCATTTCAAGAACGAAAGCGACAACAAAGTTCTGAGCATTGACTCCATCTTCTGGAACTCCAATCGCGGTGAATGGCGGTTCGCGGAAGGATGGAATATCCAGAAAAGCAGAAGCGATGCGAAATGGACCGAGGCTTATATAAATGAACCCTTCCAGTACGGCTTGACCAAGGCGGATTCGGTAAGGAAACCCTTCCTGAGTTTTACGACCACCGGTTCCAACACTCTGGAGAATGTTGCGTTGAAGGATAAGGTGGGAGCAGTTCCCATGAGGGCGGTTAAGCGCCAAGGAAAGCTCAATCTTGAAAAGTACATGGATCCCCATTCGGATATTCCTCCCGATACGCTAGTTATCCAGATGTCCGAACCAATCTTGAGTACCGGAGGCGAAAATGCGTGGGAAGGCCTGTTCCGTTATTCGACGTCGTGCGAGGACACGGTCACAAATGCGTTGATTACGAGCGTTCCTCCGACTGTCGAAGAAAATGGTTTGCGGTGGACATTCCTGCTGGATGACTTTTCCATCAAGACGGGCTTCTGCCTGCGTACCAGCCCGGAGGCCGACTTCGCGGATATGGCGGGGAATACGCCAGGTCGAGGCGGTGTCGAGATTCGGGGCATGGACGGGGTTGTTTACATTACGGGAATAAAACCGTTGCAGCCGGTCAGTGGGATAGGGGAAAGCCCGGCATGGATTCCTCCGGGAGGTTTCGGATGGGAACAACTTCCGGATACCCTTTCTGCCATCAGCGTAAAAGCGATGGCCCCCTATACGGCGGATATTTACATCTTCGACGGGATATCGATATTCGTGAACCACATGGAACAGAAATTCGGTTATGATGGCGAGATGGACAATCCGCTGCGTGACAATGAAGATGGATCCAATTTGGGATTCCTTTACTGGGACCAACTCTCCAATAAGGGACGCAAGGCCGGTACGGGAGTCTATATCTGGAAAATCATCTTTACGTTCGAAGATGGCCATAAGGAGACGGTCACCATCAAGACGGGAATCAAGCGGTAGGTTGTTCTCAAGAAATTGAAAATGGTTGTTTTCTGCTAGAAAACAACCATTTTTGTATTGAAAAAAACATATTGAGCTTGAAACTCTTACAAATTTGCTATTATCCGGTTGAATTTGTGCAAAAAAGAAGGAATTGCAAAAATGAAGAATTTTGTCGAATTTAAGCCTTTTTATTCTCATGAGACGGATGTCTACAACCTCAAAGATTTTACTCCTGCTATTGTAGACAAGGCATATTTGGATAATCTCGGTGTCAAAGTCGCTCCCTCCGAAAGTACCCTCGAGGGCCTTATGCGCGGTTCCAAGGTGTTTATGGAACGCGTCAAGAACAGGACGGTCATACCCGTATCGAAGCTCTATCTCGAAGAAATCGACCCCGAAAAGGTCCAGACGGAAATCCACAACTACACGGGCCGCTGCCCGACGCTCACCTTCGAAATCAATCCCATCAAGGGTTGCAATGTCGGCTGCCAGTACTGTCTGGTGACCGACGGCGTGCATGAACAGAAGTTAGTCGCTTACGAGAACTACCACCTGTACGTACGCAAACTGCTCGAAGACATGAACGGCGACCCCTGGGGCCCGGTGACCGAAGAGGATATCCACAAGAAGAACGTCCTTTTGCAGGATCTCGCGACCGCCATCGAGGAGGCTCCGGAGCGCAAGCAGGAAATCGAGGCGAAGATCGTGGAACTGAGCCGCGGCAAGAACTGGAATCATTATTACTACTTCTCGCCCAAGACGGAAGCGTTCCAGGAACCGACGGTGCAGACCGGCATCGCGCACAGGATTCTGAAGGAATTCATCGAACACTTCAAGAAGCATCCCGATTCCAATGCGAGGCTTTTTATCGCATCGAAATCCGGCCCTAAGCACCTGCTGTACGAATACGAAGGCGAAACCATCCTCGACCTTTTCGAACAGCTCAAGGGAAAGATGCAGTTCAACACCAGCGTTTCCATTATGCCCACCGAGTTCAGGAACCTGCTGGAACCTTTTGCGGCTCCCATTGACGAACGCCTGCAATCTGTGAAGCTGTGCCGTGAACGCGGGATTCAGGCAAACTCGGCGCTTATCCAGCCCATCGTGATGCCGTACCTCACCGACGAACATATCAAGGAATTTTTCGACAAGCTGCACGATGCGGGCATCATCAACTACAAGCCGGAATTCCTGACCGCCTGCATGGAGAACCTGGCCATGCTCGGGCAATGGCTCGGGCACTTCGACAAGGATTTGGAACGAGAACTCTACGAAGTCTACCTGAAGCCCAGCAATGCCGACCACCGCAAGCAGCGCGGCCGCACGGCTCCCGAAAGGGAACTCTGCATCGCCGCCATCAAGCGGATGATGGATTACACGCAGACGCTCGGCATGTCGACCAGCATCTGCTATTGGGTCCGCAAACAGTTGCAGATTCCGAATACCCTCATTCCCATCATCAACCAGAATGGATTCCAGTGCCTTGGATACCAGTCCAAGCTGTTCCAGAAATAACTGAAGGCTCATGATGACAAAGACGAACTTTTGGGAAGTCTGTAAAGGATTGTACGGCGACCAGGAAAGCTATTACCACAGGTGGTATCACGAAAAGCCGATGGTCATTACTCCGGAACGCAATGAGGAACTGCGCGAGATGCACCGCGTGCTCTACAAGTGCGTTGAATACATGGCGGCAAACTATGCCGAATTTACGGACAAGTATATGCCGCTTTCCGAAAAGGAAATGGAAATCCTCGAATACCAGAGCAAGTACCCTTTTCTGGCGGGAACGTTCCGCCCAGATTACCTCGTTACCGACGACGGCCAACTCAAGCTCTGTGAGATTACGAGCCGGTTTTTCGGGCACGGGATATTCATGTCGTATTTCGCCGAGGCCGCAGCCAACAAGTTCATGGAAAAACATCCCGGCTGCCACAGGGAATCGCTTTACGAGCAGATGATGCAGAGTGCATTGGAAATTGTCGGCGACAAGGACGAAATTTTTGTGCTCAAGAGTTCTGACAAGACTTCCGAAATCAAGTTGTACAAGCCTTTCTACGAACACTTCGGAAAAAAGGTCACCATCTTGGAAGCCGATGAGGTCGAAGCCCGCATTGACGATTGGAACGGAAAATTCGTCATCAGCGCATTGAACCAGATGGACATCCTGAGTTATTCCATGGACACCATCAAGGCCATGATTGATTCCCAAATGTACAACGATTTCCGCACGGTATTCGTGATACACGACAAACGGTTCATGCAGCTCTGGTACACGCCCGAATTTACGCAGAAGTTCTTGTCGGAAAAGGAGGCGGAATTCCTGAGGGCGCATGCCATCGAGACCTACATTTGCAATGACAAGGCTTCGGCTGGCATTCTAGAAAAAGCGTATGCGAACAAGGACGCCTACATCCTCAAACATTTCCGCTTGGGCAAGAGCGAAAAGGTCTATGCGGGTCCGCTGACAAGCGAAAGCGATTGGAAGGCGCTCTTTGACGGGGGAGCCGTTAAGGACATGATCATCCAGCCGTTCCTGCACCAGAAAACATACCGCACCGTATGGGAAGGGACTCCTTTTGATGATTACGTTTGCGGCATGATGCTTTGCATCGATGACAAGTATTTCGACTCGGGGCTTTTCCGTACGTCCAGTTGCCCGGTGACGAACGTGGTCGACGACAGGAAGGCTTTCCCCATAGTGACGGAAAACGAAAGCATCATTTCTTGCGGGGATGTCCTTTGATTATCGCCGGAAACCAGCCTTATTTTTTTCCGTATATCGGATTCTGGCAGCTCGTCAGTGCTGCCGACCTGTTCCTGATTGGGGACAACTACAACTTCATCAAACGTGGATGGATTCAAAGAAACAGGATTCTTATCAACGGCAAGCCGTTTTTCTTTGGACTGGAAGTGAAGCACATTACGTCTTTCAGGAAAATAAACGAGACTGAATTTGTCGATTTCGATGTCGCCCAAAAACTGAATACCGTTTATCGCGCCTACCGCAAGGCACCGCAGTTCGATGCGGGTTATAACCTCGTGAAGACGATTTTGGACAATCCGGAACGCAATGTCGCGGAGTTCCTTTTCCAGTCGATAAAGGATGTTTGCCGGTTCCTCGGGATAAACACGAAATTCATGAGAAGTTCCGAAATACCGGGCAACGACAACTACAAGCGGGAATACCGCATTTACGATTTCTGTCACCGGCTCGGGGGAGATACTTATCTCAACGCCGTAGGCGGGCAGGATCTGTATCATTTTGATGACTTTGAAAAACACGGAGTTACGCTGAAATTCATTCATCCCAATATCCGGCCCTACAAGCAGTTCTATAACGAATTCGTTCCGGGGCTTTCCATTTTGGACGTCATCATGTTCAATTCGGTGAATACCATAAAGAACATGCTTGAAGACTGCAGTTTTATTGAGAAGCAGAAATAGGAGAAAATAAGTATGAAAGGGGAATCTTTTCAAAACCATTCTTTACGCTTGTTGATTGCAACATCCGCTTTCGTCGCCCTAGTATTAGGAGCGTGTGGCGACGATGATCCCAGTATCCTTTTGCCTGGAGATTCCAATTCCGTAGATGAAATTTCAAGTAGCATTGAACCGTATTCATCGGTGGAAGAAAGCTCCAGCAGCGCTAAGAGTTCTAGTTCCGTAATCACCGCTTGGGATTACATGAATCCAGGATTGTCTTATGGCGAACTTGTGGACTCTCGCGATAATAAGGTCTACAAGACCATAGAGTTTGACGGAAAGGTATGGATGGCGGAAAACCTGAACTACGATGTGGGCGATACGCTCCATACCTGGTGTGCCCGCGAAAATTGCGATTTGTATGGACGTCTGTACACGTATGCTGTGGCGATGGATTCTGCTAAATCCGGCTGTGGCTTTATGACGGTTTGCTCGGTACCTAAAAACTTCCAGGGAATTTGCCCTGAAGGGTGGCATGTTCTTGAATATGAGGAGATAGACGGCCCCGTCTTCTATCAAAAAAATCTTTTCGGCGCAGGCGCCCCGAAATGGGAGGATTCCCTTAATACGAATGTTTATGGGCTTACTTTTTTGCCAGCGGGCTTTATGCGCTATAGTATGGCCGGTACATCGAATCTGGAAACCTGGAATGCATATTTTTGGACAACCATGGAGTTGTCGGATTCTTTGGCACGCGCCTATATGCGGAATTCGAAAGTGTCAGATGCTATATATGCGCCGACCAAGGCTTCGGGACTTTCTGTCCGTTGCATAAAGAACTACGAGCGACATGAGACACTTGTTGATCCGTCGACTGTGAAGAAGGGGGAATTTACGGATGCCCGTGACGAGCAGACATATAAGACGGTGACTATCGGAAGGCAGACGTGGATGGCGGAAAATCTCAATTACGCCGATAGCGTAAAGACGCCTGTTCTTGAAGGACGCGTGAAATCGGCATACTTGGATGATCCGGATTCGAATAAATTTTATGGGCGACTTTACACTTGGGCTGCGGCTATGGATTCCGGGGCTTTCGACTATTCCTTCTTGACGAAACATGTTAGTCAGAAAAATATTCGCGGGATTTGCCCTGAAGGGTGGCACTTGCCGAACCGCGTCGAATTCGCCAAACTGCTGGATGCTGTTGGTGGCGGGTACAAGAACGCGCATGCGCTGAAGTCTAGCGTTGGCTGGGACAAAGATCCCGGTGACGACGAATACGGTTTTGCGCTAGTGGGCGCAGGGCGTGTTGATACAACAGATAATGACATTTACGCCACATACGGGGGCTCGGCATTCTTGTGGACTGCAGAACCTTATTATGATATCATTCCTTCTTTCATAGAAAAGCGTGCTCACGTCTACACTCTGGACGAACGCCATGTGGTATATTCCGAATATATGGCCGATACGGCCGTGTTCAAGTCGGGCTTTAACTCTATCCGCTGTCTAAAAGACGAAATTGCGGATAAGTAAGTGAAATTGCCTTTCAGTTTTTCCTAAATTTATGGGGCTAACAATTCCATAATGAGGATAAACACAAAATGGCAAGAGCTTTGATTATCGGTTGTGGCGCTGTCGCCACGGTTGCTATCAAGAAATGCTGCACGGCAAGCGAAGTGTTCAGTGAAATCTGCATCGCTAGCCGTCACCGCGAAAACTGCGAAAAGCTGGCACAGGAACTGCGCCCGAATACTAAGACGGTCATTACGACTGCCGCGGTGGATGCCGACAAGGCTGAAAATGTCGTGAAACTCATCAAGGAATACAAGCCCGACCTCGTGATGAACATCGCGCTCCCGTACCAGGACCTCGCCATCATGGACGCCTGCCTTGAATGTGGCGTGAACTACATGGACACGGCGAACTACGAGCCCGAAAACATCGACGATCCGGAATGGCGCAAGGTCTACGACAAGCGCTGCAAGGAACAGGGCTTCAGCGCCTACTTCGACTACAGCTGGCAGTGGGCTTATAAAGAAAAGTTTGAAAAGGCCGGCCTCACGGCACTGTTGGGTTCCGGCTTCGACCCGGGTGTTTCTCAGGCCTACTGCGCCTACGCTTTGAAGCACCAGTTCGACACCATCGAGGAAATCGACATTCTCGACTGCAATGGTGGCGATCACGGCTACAAGTTTGCGACGAACTTCAACCCCGAAATCAACCTCCGCGAAGTCTCCGCCCCGGGCAGCTACTGGGACACCGACGAGAACGGCAAGGGCCACTGGGTTGAAATCCCCGCCATGAGCATCAAGCGCGTGTACAACTTCGACCAGGTCGGCCAGAAGGACATGTACTTGCTGCACCACGAAGAAATTGAATCTCTCGCCCAGAACATCCCGGGCGTGAAGCGCATCCGCTTCTTCATGACGTTCGGCCAGAGCTATCTGGACCACATGCGTTGCCTCGAAGACGTGGGCATGCTCTCCACCCAGCCCATCAAGTTCCAGGGCCAGGACATCGTGCCTATCCAGTTCTTGAAGGCTCTCCTTCCGGACCCGGCAAGCCTCGGCCCCCGCACGGTGGGCAAGACCAACATCGGTTGTATCTTCAAGGGCAAGAAGGACGGCAAGGACAAGACGTACTACCTGTACAACGTCTGCGACCACCAGGAATGCTACAAGGAACTCGGCAGCCAGGCTATCGCCTACACGACTGGCGTTCCGGCCATGTGCGGCGCCATGATGGTGCTCACCGGCAAGTGGAACAAGCCGGGCGTGCATACTGTCGAAGAGTTCGACCCCGATCCGTTCATGGAAGCCCTCACCAAGTACGGCCTCCCGTGGCAGGAAAACTTTAACCCGGTGCTTGTGGATTAAAAATCATGGAGTGGTCATTGGTTGTTGGTCATTGGTCGTTAGTTGTAATTATCGCGCCATAGGCGCCTGGTTATAAACAATTGACTAATGACTAGTGACTAGTGACCAAAACTTGAAACCTGATTCTTGAGATCAAATAATGAAAAAATGGCGCATTGACGATTCCCGTGACTTGTACAATGTCAAGGGCTGGGGCGTGAACTACTTCGACATCAACGAGAAGGGCCATGCGACGGTGCATCCGCTCAAGGAAGGCGGACCGGACATCGACCTTTACGAGTTGGTGCAGGAACTTTCGCTCCGCGATGTTTCTACCCCGATGCTGTTGCGTTTCCCGGATATCCTGGACACCCGCATCGAGAAGATCAACGAGTGCTTCAACAAGTCCCGCAAGGAATACGGTTTTCACGGGAGCTACTACAGCATCTTCCCGATCAAGGTGAACCAGCAACGCGCCGTTTTGGAAGAAATCGTCAGTCACGGCAAAAAGTACAACATCGGTCTCGAGGCCGGTTCCAAGCCGGAGCTGCATGCGGTGCTCGCGAACATGGACAACCCGGATTCGCTGATCATCTGCAACGGCTACAAGGACGAAGACTTCATTGAACTTGCCCTCCTCGCGCAGAAGATGGGCAAGAAGATTTTCATCGTCGTCGAGAAGATGAACGAGCTCCACCTGGTGGTGAAACTTTCTCGTCGTATCGGCGTGCGCCCGAACATCGGCATCCGCATCAAGCTTGCGAGCTCCGGTAGCGGCAAGTGGGAAGAATCCGGCGGATACCACAGCAAGTTCGGCCTCAACAGTTCCGAACTGCTCGAAGCGCTTGACTACATCAAGGAAGAGAAGATGGAAGACTGCATGAAGCTCATCCACTTCCACTTGGGTAGCCAGATTACGAACATTCGCCACATCAAGAGCGGCCTTCGCGAAGTTTCGCAGTTCTACGTGCAAATTAAGAAGATGGGCATGGCCCTCGAATTCGTGGACGTGGGCGGCGGCCTCGGCGTCGATTACGACGGCACCCGCAGTTCCAACGCGAGCTCGGTGAACTACTCCATCCAGGAATATGCGAACGACGTGGTGTACGCCATGTATGAAGCCTGCGAAAACGGTGGAGTCGAACATCCGAACATCATTGCGGAATCGGGCCGTGCACTTGCGGCGCACCATTCCATCTTGGTGTTCAACGTGCTGGAAACAGCCGGCCAGGCGTTCTTCGACGAAAACATCCATGAGATCGAAGACGACGCTCCCGATGCGTTGAAGGATCTTTACGGCATTTACAAGGGACTTACCCCGAAGAACCTGCTCGAAAGCTGGCACGATGCCATCCAGCTGAACGACGACGTGCTCAACGGTTTCAAGGTGGGCGATTACGACTTGCCGACCCGCGCCATGTGCGAACGCCTGTTCTGGAGTATCGTGCGCAAGGTGGACCTGCTCGCGAAGGATTTGCGCCATCCGCCTTACGAACTGAGCGAACTCCCGCGTCTTTTGGCCCAGAAGTACTTCTGCAACTTCAGTTTGTTCCAGAGCCTGCCCGACAGTTGGGGCGTGGACCAGGTTTTCCCGCTCATGCCTATCCAGCGTTTGAACGAAGAACCGACTGTAGAAACCACCCTGCAGGATGTCACTTGCGACTCCGACGGTAAAATCGACATGTTCGTCCGTGGTGGCGACGTGAGCCGCACGCTCCCGTTGCATGAACTCAAGAACGGCGAACCGTACTACATCGCGGTCTACCTCGTGGGTGCCTACCAGGAAATCCTCGGTGACTTGCACAACCTCTTCGGTGATACCAACGCCGTTCACATCGTCTGTAACGAGAAGGGCGGTTACGAAATCGACAAGATTATCGATGGCGAATCCGTGGAAGACGTGCTCGACTACGTGAACTTCAGCGACAAGGCTCTCGTGCGCACCATGGAAAACTGGGTGTCTCGCTCCGTGAAGGAAGGAAAGATTTCCTTGCAGGAAGGCAAGGAATTCCTGAACATCTACCGCGGCGGCTTGTACGGGTACACGTATTTGGAATAGTTTCGAACAGTGCCCTGGGCTTGCCGAGGGCATAGTGAAGTTCTTATGATTCATGACATTTTGCCTCACGTGCTGAATAACGAATTCAAGGTTTGTGACCCCAAGCCTACGGATTTTGTTATCCGCTACGACGGTGCGAAGACTCTTTTGAAGAAGGTCGCAACTTCCGGCCAGGAAGGCGCTTCGGCCGTTGGTTACGCTATTCCCCGCGTGGGCGAACTCCTCGCGCTTGAAGGCAAGACGCTTGCCGATTTCGAAGGCCACTACCTTTTCAGCATCGACGATACGGCGTTTTTCCTGGACGATAGCATCGAGGCGAAACCGGCCGATACTGTCGCGACGCCTGAAGGTTACGAATTTATGGGCAACCGCACTTTCCGCACCATGAATCCCGTGGAACGCATGGGCGGCGCTACTGCGGTCCATATCGCTCATTGGGAATCGCTGAACAGGTTCTGTGGCAAATGCGGGAACGTGATTATCCGCGGTGATCATGAACGTTCTATAGTTTGTCCAAAATGCGGGAATGTCGTGTACCCGCGCATCTCGCCGGTGGTCATCGTTGCGGTCCGTAACGGCGACAAACTTTTGATGGCCCATAACATCGACAATCCGAACCCGCGCCTCTTCTTGATTTCGGGCTTTGTGGAAGTGGGTGAAAGCCTTGAACAGGCCGTTCACCGCGAAGTGATGGAAGAGGCGGGCCTCCGCGTGAAAAATATCCGCTATTTCGGTTCGCAGCCGTGGCCGTTCAGCGACTCGCTTATCGCGGGCTTTACCGCCGAACTCGACGGCGACGACACCATCCGCATGCAGCAGGAAGAACTTTCCGAGGCCATGTGGGTCAAACGCGAAGACATTCCCGAGTACGAAACCGACGTGAGCATCAGCTGCTGCCTCATCGAGAACTTCCGCCGCGGCTTTACGCTCTAGGTTTTCTCCCTTTGTTTTTCTATATTTACATACGATGAAATTACCTGTCGTATGTATTATCGGACGCCCGAATGTTGGGAAGTCCTCTCTTTTTAACCGGATCCTGGGGCGGCGAGCCGCGGTCGTTTCTGACCGTGACGGCGTTACCCGCGATAGGCATTACCAGACGGCCAATTACAAGGGCCATGAGTTTACGGTGGTCGATACGGGCGGATTCTTGCCTGACGATACCATCGACGTGTTGGCCGACAGCGTCCGTGCGCAGATTTTCAACGCCGTGAAGGAATCCGACCTGGTGCTCTTCATGGTGGATGTCCGCGTGGGCATTACCAAGCTCGACCAGCAGTTCGCGCGCCTTGTCCATAAAGAAGACAAGAAGGTGATTCTCGTGGCGAACAAGAGCGAGCAGCAGGGTGACCGCCAAGAAAGCTATGAGTTCCTCAAGCTTGGTTTCGGCTTGCCCCGCACCATCAGTGCGCTTACGGGGTATGCCTGCCTGAGCCTGCTGGACGAAGTCATATCGGTGCTCCCGACTCCCGTACGCGGAGAACGCAGGGAAGAACGCCCCATCCGTTTCGCCATCCTCGGTCGCCCGAATGCGGGCAAGAGCACGCTGTTGAACCGCCTGCTGAACGAAGACCGCGCGGTGGTCTCTGACATTCCAGGTACGACCCGCGATTCCATCGACTGCGATTTTGTCGTTGATGGCCAGAAGTTCGTGGTGACCGATACGGCGGGCCTGCGCAAGAAGGCGAAGGTCGAAGACGAAGTCGAAATCTTCAGCAACATGCGTACGCTCGAAAGCGTGCGCCGCTCCGACGTGTCCGTGCTGATGGTGGATTGCACCCGCGGGCTCGAAGTGCAGGACTTCCGCATCATTACCGAAATCCGCAAGGCGGGCAAGGGCCTTGTGGTGGTCTTGAACAAGTGGGACATTCTCCCGAACAAGACCGAGAAGAGCTTTGACCACATGGTCAAGGAAATGCTCGAACGCGAACCGATGCTTGAGTACGTGCCCATCATTTCGATCAGCGCTAAAGAAGGCCAGCGCATCAACCGTGTGGTGCAGGCGATACAGACCGTGTATGCCAACTGCCGCCGTGTGCTGGGCCGCGACCGTGTCGCCGAAAGCTTTGCGAACTTCTTGCAAGAGAAGGCTCCGCCGAGCCACAACGCCCGCGTGGTGTCGCTTACGCGCGCATGCCAGATCATGGTGGAGCCGCCCGTTATCGCTATCGAGACCCGCACGCCCGAACTGGTGGACGAGTCGTACAAGCGTTACTTGCTCAAAAAGTTTTATGAGGAATTCCAGTTGCAGGGTGCACCCCTCCGCTTGAATTTCGACCAGAAGTTAACTCTCAGAAAGGATGAAGAACTTGAACAGTTTACTGAGTCTTCCAATAGCGTACTTGCTGGGGTCGATTCCCAGCGCCATATGGATAGCAAAGCTCGCAAAGGGAAAGTCGTTCGACATTAGGGACTACGGCTCCAAGAATGCGGGCCTCACCAACACGTTCCGCGTGCTCGGTTGGAAGCCTGCGCTCCCCGTGGTGTTCTTGGATTTGCTCAAGGGGTTCTTCGGCCCCTGGATTGCCATGAGGTTGTGCGAAATGCAGGTGGCCGCCGGTGGTGCCGACTATTCTAGTTGGGTTCCGCTTGTTGCGGGTATCCTCGTGATTCTCGGGCACAGCTTCACCTGCTTTGCCGGTTTCCGCGGGGGCAAGGGTGTTCTTGCCGCTCTGGGCGTTTTCCTCGCGCTTTGCCCGATTACGGCGCTTACGTGCCTCGGGGTGTGGGTCGTGCTCACGTTCTCGACCAAGTACGTGTCTGTCGGTAGCATCGGCGCCTGCGTCGCCCTCGGCGCTCTGGGCGTGATGGGCTACTTCAAGTTGCCCTTCCCGCCGGACGATATCAACCTGGGATTGATGATTACCTGCCTTATAGTGGCCGTTTTCGTGATTGTGAAGCACAAGTCCAATATCAAGCGCCTTATGAACGGCACCGAGAACGGTTTTGGCAGCAAACGCAAGACTCCGAAAGCGTAAATATTGTAGATTGTATAGGTATAGGAGTTATTAGTTCTGAGTTCCGAGTTGCTAGGCTGTTTTTTCGAGCATTCTAGTAACTGGTAACTATTGACTAGTAACTGTTGTTTAAATTAGGAACGATATTATGAAGGTTACAGTTTTAGGTACTGGTGGATGGGGCCTGACTCTCGGTCAGGTGGTTTATGAAAATAAATGCGAAGTCTCTTTCTGGACAAACTCGCAGGCCGAAGTGGATTTGCTTTCCACGGAACATCAGTACAAGGACAAACTCCCCGGCGTGATTTTCCCGGCGGATTTCAAGTACACGACCGACATGAATGCCGCTCTCGAAGGCTGCGACATGGTGCTTATCGTGGTGCCGTCCCAGTTCATGGGCGGTGTTGCCAAGAATCTCGGCAAGTGGACTCCGGCGAAGGGCAAGGAACCCGTTGTCGTATGCGCTACGAAGGGTATCCTCGAAGGTACGAACCAGCTGATGAGCGAAGTGCTCCTCGAAAACGTGCCGTGGCTTACCGACGAGAAGATGGTCGCCTTCAGCGGTCCGTCGCATGCCGAAGAAGTTAGCCGCCATATCATGACGGCCATCGTGGCGGCGAGCGTGAGCGAAGAATCTGCGAAGTTCGTGCAGAAGGTGATGAGCTGCTCTTACCTGCGCGTTTACAGCTCTACCGACATCATCGGCGTGGAACTCTGCGGTTCCGTGAAGAACGTGATTGCCATTGCCTCTGGCGTGCTCTACGGGCTCGAGGCTAGCGGCAAGTTCAAGATTGGTGACAACTCTCGCGCTGCCCTCCTTACGCGCGGCCAGGCCGAAATGTGCCGCCTGGGCAAGGCGCTCGGCGCAAAGCCCGAAACGTTTGCCGGTCTCGCCGGCATGGGCGACCTCATCGTGACCTGCCTCTCGCAGCATAGCCGCAACCGCTATGTGGGCGAACACATCGGTCGTGGTGAAACGATCGACCAGATTTTGGCCGGCATGAAGATGGTGGCCGAAGGCGTGCCCACCTGCAAGAGCACCAAGGCCCTTGCCGACAAGCTCGGTGTCGAGATGCCTATCGTGAATTCCGTCCATGCGCTCCTCTTCGAAGGCAAGACCGTCGAAGATGTCCTCAGGGACATGTGGGGTCGCGAGCTCAAGACCGAAGTCTGGGGCTAATCCTCTTTAGAACAGAATTGAAAATCCGAGATGGGCGCCAAACCCGTTTCGGAAAATCTTGCCGGATTCCAGTCCGGCGTTTTTGTTTTCGTCGGGGGAGGTTTGTTCCGGAGTTTCCGGGGCGGAACTTTCCTGCTTTTCGCTTTTGCCCCGCTCGATAAAGTCGGTCTTTAGCGGGATTAGCTGCGTGGCCGTGGCGAAAAGCGAGAGGTTGCGCAATATGCCCTGCGTCGCGCGTTCTACGGAAACGCCGAGCCCGGCGATGATTCCGTAGCTCTCGAGCATCCATGACCAAGATTCGTTCTCGGACTTGAATCCGATAAAGGAAGTCGTTTCCGATGCCTTGTCTACGCTTACGTCGTCGTAGGTGTAGTATCCGTGGATATCGATGCGGGGGGTAATCTTTGTGTGCCGGGTTATGTCGAATTGCGGGCTGAAATGCCCTCCGAGCGTAATGGCGGAAAGGTCCAGGTCGGCGTCGACCCGGTAGTTCCTTTGCAAGAATGAAAACGAGAGCGTCTGCGAGAGGGAGGCTGGTAGCAGGCGGTTCGGGGCGAACGTCTCGAAGAATCGCTTGTTGTTTTTCTCCATCCGGATATCGGCTTTGAGGCCGCGTGCCTGCAGGCCGAACGATTGATGCTCCCAGCGGATATCGCCGTAGTGGAGGTTCGCCTCTAGCGGGATGTACATGAACCGTTTGATGCTGTTGTCGCGGTAGGTGTTGCCGAATATGTTCGCGTCTGCGTAAAGGCCTGCGTAATAGAGTTCCAGCCGGCTTCTCTCGAAACGGTGCGCGAATCGGGAATCCCAGAACCATACGCGAGAGGAATCCTTGATGTAGTATTCGCGGTGGACGTTCTGCGGAACCGTGCGGATTTGTTCCAGATGGGCGTCAACGTCGTTGCCCGCGATTCTTGCTCCTATGGCGAAACCTTTCCTCAGGTATTCGGTTTCCCAGCGGGCTTCGATAAAGTGAACTTCGTCGCTGTCGTTTTCGGATTCCCAGCTGATGGTGGCAAGTTCTGGGTTCCCGCGTTCGAAAGTCGCCGATGCATAGAACGAGGAGTCCGCAGTATGCGCCGTTATGCTTGAGGCAAGGGAAGGCTGGCTGCTAGCCTTCGCGGATAGTGTAATATGCCGGAAATCGGCCTGGATGCCTGCGGAACCGATGGTGCGGTTGCTGTTCAAAGAAAGCGTCCAACCGTCATTCCATAAACCGCTGATTCGGTAATTGGAGAGGCCCGCGAAAACGGTGTATTTGCCTGCGCTGACGGAATCGTTCACGTGGCAGAAAGTACCACTCAGGTCCTTTGAATCGGAATCCAACAAAAAAAGCCCGCCGCATTGGGCGAGGCCTTTTGTCGAGACTTCGCCATACGCCAAGGACGTTGCAAGGAAACTTGTCAATCCGAGGGCGTACAGCGATTTAAAAAAAGTATTCACCGTTGACTATTAGAGTTCTTCCAGAACGTCCCAATCTTCCCAGTCACTCTCGTCTTCCCAGTCGTCTTCGTCATCATAGTCGTCATCGTCGTCGATGATGCTCTTGACGAATTCATCCCAGAAGATGTCTTCGGTCATGTCGGGGAAGATTCCGCCGAACGTCACGTCGGGGAAGAAGATAATATTGCGGAGGTCTTCGTATTTGTACGATTCGACTTTGGAATCAACCATCTTTCCGTTGACGAGTTCCTGGAGGGTCACGGTCTTTTTGCCGTTCTTGTCGGTAAAGTACCCGTAGTTGGGGACCTCGTTTTCGCGGTATGCCACGGCGTACTTGATGGTGCCATTGTCATCCTTGCACATTCCTGCAGGGAGTGTGATAGGCGGAATTTCCCACGGGGCGGTTTCAAGGGGATCAACATCTTCAATACCCGGGATGCTGTTGCCGAAGAATACGAAGGTGAAGCTTATCTTGCAGCCATCTACGTCGTAACGGATTTTAGCCTTTTCGTACGGGTTGTAAACTTCCAGGTAGACGTAACCGGTAGTGCCATCTTCTTCATGGCTATCCACCATGATATCGCGGCCTTCGGGGTTGTAGGCATGGTAGCTTTCACCGATATAGCCCTGCATGTATCTTTGGGCGTATGCATGGTATTCCAGTTCTTCAGACCAGTAGAAACCGCCATCGGGGTTCACCCATTTGGACCTGTCGTTGACAACGTGGTACGGCAGGAATTTCTGGATGCCGTCGGTGTTTTCGAACAGCTTGGAAATGTTGACCTTTATGGTCTTGCCTTCGGCATACTGGATTTCGAATCCTTCGTGGAGTTGTTTCCTGATGGTGGTCAGGGAATCGATTATTTTCTGTGCATCTGCGGTGCTCAAATGGGCTTCTTCGCCGTCACCGACGATGTACAGGTCGTTCTTCTGGGTTTCCATTCCGTTCTCGGCTTCTTCCAGGCCGTACTGCAGGCCGAATTGCACGTAGGTGATGGCGCTGTCCAGCAGGTTCGGGATGTTCTTGTATTCCGTTTTCCAGGAATTGTGGATGGTGGTGAACTTGCTGTCTTTTCCGAGGAACTTGAACAGGTGTTCGAAACCGTGGTTGGAATAGTAGTTGAACTTGTATTCCAGTTCCATCAGGGAATCGATCCAGTCGTAACTTCCGTTCTCGTCAATGTTCAGGTTTATGCTGACAAGAGCGGTAAGGCTTGCCTTCGCCACATACATGGCGGCAAGAACCGGGGCGAAATCACCGCGGTCCAGCTCGATGTCTCGGTCGTTGATGAAGTACGTGCACGTGAATTCATCATCGTTTGCGATGTTCGTCATGTAGCTGATGGCGGAATCCAAGGACGGAAGGATGCTTCCGATGGCGGATTGCACGTCGCTCACCAAGATTCCGCGGATTTCTTCAGTGGAATTGATGGTGTAGTTGAACGAAAACTCGGCTGCGTCGTCGACGTCTTTTGTGAAGAGGTCATACTTGGTCTTGCCCTGGCGTGCAGCGAGCGTGTCGAGGAAGTTGTTGATCTTCTTGTTGTTTACGACATCCGAGATGATGGCTGCAGCATAGGCGAGTTGTGCTTCGCAGTTTCCGGGATACTTTTTGAGGATGGCTTCGATAGAAGATTTTGTTGTGGAACTCAGTTCCTGTGTCTTGTTCAGGTCCCCTTCGCCAAAAGAGGAAAAGACATCTGTAAGGTTCGTCTTGATTTGTTCGATTGTGGCCTTGTCTGCATCGTCGGTGATTTCTTCACATCCGGAAACGACATTCACCTTGGTTTCCTGAGGCCCGTCAACGCTGGTGTTGGAGCCCGAAATGAAATCGTCTCCTTCGTCGGTGGAACATCCTGTCAGGTAGGCCAGGGTGCAGAATGTGAATATGGAAACTTTGGAAAGTATTTTCATATGACCCTTCTTGTTTCTTGTTTGTAAAATAAAAATAAGAAAAAAAAGGCGAAAAGGGTGCTTTTTATCGGAAAAATGTGCTTTCCGTCAAATTTGCTGTCTTGAAATTCGAAAAAAGGGCGAAAAAGCCTATTTCTGCTTGCCGAGGGCCGCAAAGACGAAAGCGCCCTGAACTGCCTGGAAGAGCATTGGAATATAACCCAGGAGTGCCGCGGCAAGGACAATATCGGCAGGAATGCCGAGAAGTCCAGTGAAAAGACTCACGTTTACGCCTTCGCGGATGCCGATGCCGTTTATCGAAATGGGCAACATCGATACCGTGATGGTGATGGTCATGAATACGGTGATTGTCGCTAGGTCCACGGGGACGCCCACGGCTTGGAAATAGGCGTAATGGATGGCGATGGATGAAATCTGTAGCCAAATGGAATCGAGACCCGAAAGGAAAAATGCTTTTTTGTACCCGCGGTAAATGGAAAATGCGTCTTGCAACTTTGTAAGGAATGGTATGCGCACAGCGATTTTTGCGGGAATCCTTATTTTATCTGAAAAAAGCCCGCCGACAATAATTAGGGCGGAGACAAGTGCTACGGCGCAGACTGCTCCCGTATAGACGGCGGGAATATCGTAGCGGGCGATGACGAAGGGGAGGGTCGCAAAAAAGCAGATGAACATCGCGAGGAGGCCCATGACACGCGAGATGGCAACTGCGGCAACTGAATTGGCCATGTTTCCGAAGCGTCGGCCGAAGGCGATTGTCTTGACGGCATCGCCGCCGAACCCGCTGGGCAACAGGTTGTTGAAGAAGTACCCGAGGGCGATGTAGGCGTAGAAAGTGCGGAACTTGATCTTTTTGCCTTCTTCGAGCAAGAGGCCGCGCCAGCGGTTCGCCTGGATGAACATGCTGAAAAGCGTGCAGAAAAGGATAAGCGCAATCCAGGGGAAGGCCTGTGCTGTCCAGTGCCCGCATACGTCGGCGAAGGGAACCTTGTAGAATATATATATAAGCCCGCCAATGCTGATGACGGCCTTCAATAAGCCCGAAAGAATCTTCTTTGCCGAACCTTGCTGCATGGCGCCCTCTTATTTTGCTGCAAGTTCCGTTGCGATTTCTCGAATTTGCCGTGCGCTCGATTCCCAGGTAAATTTGCTCACCCAGTCGAGAATTTCTTGATCGTACTTGCCCTTGTCGTCAATGGAATCGTCCAATGTGCGGGCGATACTTTCGGCATCCTTCGGATCGAAATACTTTGCCACGTTGCCGCCGACTTCGGGTAGCGACGATGTATTGGAGCAGGCTACGGGCGTGCCGCAGGCAAAGGCCTCGAGTACGGGGAGCCCGAATCCTTCGTAAAGGGAGGGCAGCACGAACAGGTCGGCCAGGTTGTAGAAGTTTACGAGGTCTTCTTGGCTTACCATGCCGGCGTGAATGGTGAGGCCTTCGATTCCCAAATCTTTTTCGCGGGTGTCTTGCGTGCGCCCATCGAACGCCTTCCCGACAAGCACGAGGCGGCAGCCTTCGCGCCCTTGCATGCGGGCGAAACCTTCCAAGAGCCCGTTCAGGTTCTTGTGAGGCAACAAGTTCCCGACGTACAGGATAATCTTCTTGTCGCGGGGTATGTTGTACTTGCCGTACAGGTATTCAATTTCTTCTTTAGGCTTGCGGACGAATTCTTTTCCGTAGCCCAGCGGGACGACGGTCATCTTTTTGGCGTCGGCCTTGTAGAACCGGAGCAAGTCCTGCTTGGTGTTTTCGGAATCTACGAGAATGCGGTTTGCGCGCTTGCAGATAAACCAGAAGATGAACTTGAAGTACAGGTGCGCAAGTTTCATCGGCAGGAATTCAGGGTATACCAGGTGGGTGAGGTCGTGGACCGTCACCATCATCTTCCCGCGGTAGAAAAGGGGCACGTTGCAGTGCGGGATGTGCAAAACATCTGGCTTTGCTTTCCGCAGTTTGCAGTACGGGAACTTCAGTTGTTCCTTGTAGCCGTAAATGCCGCTGACAAAAGGAATCTGCGTCGGAACGGAATCTTTGTAGGCATCAAGATCTTTCGGGTCGCCAAGTGCGATGCTGTAGCCCACATCGCGCAGCCAGTGTTGAATGCAGGTGCCGATTCCGGACCTGCTTACCATGCGGGCGTCAATTGCAATTTTTGGCGCCGATTTCATGGTCGAACATCCATTTCAGAGTTTCTTCGATTTTTGTGCCGTTCCAGTAGCCGCATTCCACGATGCGAGAGTTGTCGCAGCACTGGTAGGGAATATCGACGGGGCGCATCTTTTCGGGATCCTGGACGGCTTCGATTTTGACAGAAGCAAATCCGATGATGGTATCCAGTAGCTCGCCAACCTTGTGGGCAATTCCCGAACCGACGTTGTAGACTTCGTACTTGTTCTCGTTTTCAAGAAGCATGCGGTAGACGTGTACTACGTCGCGCACGTCCGAAAAATCGCGCCATGCACTGAGGTTTCCGACTTTGATTACGCCCGGCTGTCCGCTCTTTTCGATTGCGGCCACCTGCTGTACAAAGCTCGGGAGCGCAAAACTGGAGCGCTGGCCTACACCCGTGTGGTTGAATGAACGAGTGCAGATGATTTTCATCCCGTATTTTTTACGGTAGAGTTCTGCGAAATTTTCCTGCGCTATTTTCGAGATGCCATAGGGGTTGCTCGCCTCGCGGTCGCAGCATTCCTTGAGCGGGGAATCTTGCTGGGCGTATTCCTCGGCAGATCCGATAAGGAGCGTCTTTGCCTTCGGGCAATGCGTGGCGATGGCGTCAAGCAGGTTAATCGTGCCGACGACGTTCACCTGGATTGTCGATGCGGGATCTTTCCAGGAGGCGCCGACGGAACTGATGGCGGCGAGATTCACCACGTAGTCGGGCTTGGCGTTTTGCAAACGTCCATCGATGCATTCGCGGTCCAGGAGGTTTACTTCTGGAATATCTACGGCGGTGACTTCGTGCCCTGCGGAAGCGAGTTCCTTTACCAGGTAGCCACCGACAAAACCTTTTGCCCCGATGACTACGGTATTCATTAAATCTTGCCTTCGGCGAGAAGTTTCATATCGCTTTCGACCATGCGCTGCACCAGCTGTTCGTAGCTGATTTCCGGTTCCCAGCCGAGAACTTTCTTGGCCTTGCTGGCATCGCCGATAAGCAGGTCGACTTCGGCGGGGCGGAAGAACTGCGGGTTCACCTTCACGACCACCTTGTCGGTGCCCTTGAGGGTGGCGTATTCCTTTTCGCCTTCGCCGTGGAATTCGATGTCCATGCCGGCGGCCTTGAATGCGAGCAATACAAATTCGCGGACCTTGTGCGTCTTGCCGGTGGCGATGACGAAATCGTCTGCCGTGGGCTGCTGAAGCATGAGCCACATGGCGCGCACGTAGTCGGCGCTGTGGCCCCAGTCGCGGCTTGCATCCATGTTGCCCAGTTCGAGCACGTCCTGCAGGCCAGCTTTGATCTTGGCTACGGCGATGGTAATCTTCCTTGTAACGAATTCTGCGCCGCGACGTTCCGATTCGTGGTTGAACAGGATGCCCGAGCAGGCGAACATGCCGTAACTTTCACGGTAGTTCTTGGTAATCCAGTGGCCGTAAAGCTTGGAAACGCCGTAAGGGCTGCGCGGGTAGAACGGGGTCGACTCGTTTTGCGGGATGGCCTGCACCTTGCCGAACATTTCGCTGGTAGATGCTTGGTAAACGCGGGTGTCCGGCTTGCAAAGTCGGACTGCTTCCAGAAGTTTGGTCACGCCGATGGCGTTGATGTCTGCTGTAGAAAGCGGAGTTTCCCAGGAGGTCGTCACGAAGGACTGGGCCGCAAGGTTGTAAATTTCATCGGGTTTCGCAATTTCCATGGCTCGCAGGAGCGATGCGGAATCGGTCATGTCGCCGAAAATGAATTCCACCTTTCCCTTGAGGTGTTCTGCGTTGTTAAAGTCGAGTTTGCTTTTGCGGCGTACGAGCCCGAAGACTTCATACCCTTTTTCGAGAAGCAATTCTGCCAAATAGGAACCGTCCTGGCCGGTAATCCCTGTAATAAGTGCACGTTTCATGAAAAAAAAGATACAATTTTTTTGCTTTTGAAACTGAATTAATTTATATTATACACTAACTTTTTGATAAGAAGGAGGACTATTATGCTAAAAAACATTCTTGGCTTGTCGGCACTTGGGGCAATTTTCCTTTGTGCTTGTTCAGGTGATGTCGGATCAGCCGGGTCTACAGAAGACTCGATGGTCAATAACATGGCACAAAACGACAGCAGCATCTTCAAGCTATCGGTGTGGGAAGGCGTGGATGCCTTGGGAATTTCGGGCTACTTCCGAGCTGCGGCAGAAAAGGGCTTTTACACGTACGATCCGTATGTGCGCAATGGCCTGCGCTGTGAGGCACCGGCATTGTCGATGGACGACCATACGCTGTTCTTTGATGAATTGGAAACCATTTACCAAGAAGGGAAACTGGTAGATGGTGTTTGCGGAAAGGCAGTTTCTTTGGCCGATGGTCAGGTGGCGCCTCTCGGTGTGAATTTAATCGATTCCATGAAGGTGGGTACGGTTGAATTCTGGTTCAAGCCGGGCCCGCAGTTCTATGATAAGAGCGCTCGTACCCTCTTGGGTAACGACGGTTCTCGAATTCACTTCTTCTACAAGAATGGAGAGTTGATTTTCCAGAAGAACCATCACAACCAGCATTATTTTGTTCAAGCCGCCGCCGAATTGGATAGTGGCTGGAACTTGATTGCCGGTCAGTGGGGCGATGGCTACATGAGCTTGTGGCTGAACGGTAAACTGGTGGTCAAGAAGGAACATACTTTGGGCTATGCTCCTGCCATGCGCGGCATTCCCTACGAAAACCTCTTCGTGATTGGCTACAAGTCCAACTGCTGCATGGAGGGCGTTGGTCAGTACCAAGGCATGACGACTGCGGGCGCATTTGACCAGTTCCGCATTTCGAACATCGCGCGCTATGAAATTGACGATACGGCGGATGTAATTGACGATACGGCGGATGTCGATACCGTTGTAATTCAGGAAACCGACGAAGACACCGTGTCTCTTTGGCAGTACTTCTCCAATTTCGGTGTTAGTTCGTATTTTGACAACGCTCAGCTTCCTACAACTTCGACTTACACTTTGAACGTCTGTGTAGCGCCTGCACTTGCCATGGATGACAGCACGGTGTTTATGGACGAACTTGAAACGGTTTACCGTGAAGGAACTTTGGTGGATGGTGTCTGCGGAAAGGCGCTTTCCCTCAAGGATGGTGAAGTTGCCCCGCTCGGCATCAATATGATTGATTCCATGAAGGCGGGTACGGTAGAATTCTGGTTCCGTCCGGGCGAAGACTTCAAAAATAAGTCTGTCCGTACGATTCTGGGCAATGACGAATCCCGCATGCACATCATGTACAAAGATGGTGAACTGGTATTCCAGAAAAACCACGCTGACAAGCATTACTTCGTTAAGGGTGCTGCATCGTTCAATGACGACTGGAACCTTATCGCTGCCCAGTGGGGTGATGGTTATATGAGCATCTGGTTGAACGGAAAGAAGGTTGCTAGTGCTGAACATAATTTTGACTATGTTCCGTCTACGCGCTCCAAACTCCTTGGAAACCTGCTGATTATCGGCTTTAAGTCCAGTTGCTGCATGGAAGGAGTCGGAGTGCGTAGTGCTTTGACTGCATCCGGTGCGTACGACCAGCTCAGAATTTCTAATGTCCCGCGCTACAAAGTGTCCTTTGATCAAGAATTCATTGGCGAAACGGATACGCTAACTGTTGACGAAGATGACGATAGTTGCAGTGTAGGCCTTTCGTTGAGTACGTTCCAGGATTCCTTGGATGCTAATGCTGTCGGAATAGAAATGTTCATGGAAAAGCTGTGCGTTACGGATACTGTGCCGCAACTCATCACGGATTTGGGAGAACTCGCTACCTTCGGCTTGACTTTGCGTAATGGCGATGTCGTTGCAGAGAATCTCGCCGCAGGGCAGGTCCATTATGGCTGTATTGATTTGACCAATCCGTCAGTACCCAAGATGAAACTGACGTCTTGCGTAAATCTCGCCCCTGGTGAATACAGGTTTACCGTTGCCGTCGAAGGCAAAATGGCGTATTATAAATTTAGGATTGCCGGCGAAATTGAAGAATAATCGCTGCTTTATAAAGTGAAATTTCATCATGGCGCACTCTGTGCGCCATTTTTCGTTGCGTGCCAAATGCTATTTACTAAATTGCGGATATGGCTTTTGTTCACCTGCAAGTTCATTCCGAATTTTCTGTTTTACAGTCGTCCGCACGTCTTGACGGTATTCTTGGTGCCGCCGCTAACGATAATGCTCCCGCAGTCGCCCTTACGGACCACGGAGCCATGTTCGGCATCTTGGAAATCCAGACCCGCGGCAAGGAATTGAATAAGGCCCGCAAGGAGCAGGGACTCCCGCCGGTAAAGACCATTTACGGCTGCCATGTTTATATTGATTCCCCGAGTGCAAGCCAGAAAGATCCGACGTCATTTGAAAGGTTGACGCTTCTCGTAGAAAACGAGAAGGGCTATTACAACCTCTTGCGCATTGTCAGTTACCGCTACGAGGAAAGCGACCGTTGGGCCGAGATTCCCTCGGTTCCGCTAGATGTCGTGAACCAGCACAAGGAAGGTTTGATTGCCATCGCGGGCGACTTCTTTAGCCGTTATGGCCAGAACGTGTCTTCGGGTCGTGAATCATTGGCCCGCGAGTACATGGATTCCTTGGACAAGATTTTTGATCGGGACCATCTGTACCTGTCTGTATGTGATAACGGCGTGCCGTTGCAGGGGCGCGTGAACGAGTTCAACGTAAAACTCGCAAACGAAATGGGCCGCGAAGTTGTCGCCGTGGCCGATGTTCACTACATCAAGCCCGAAGACGCTATGGCCCATAAGGTGCTCCGTTGCATTTCGCTCAAGTGTACGCTGAACGATTTTACGGATGCCCGCTTCCCGACGGACAAATTCTATTTCCGTACCGAAGAAGAAATGCGTGAGCTGTTCGGGAATATTCCCGGAGCCATCGAGAATACGGTAAAAATTGCGGAACGCTGCAACTTTACCGTAAAGACGGGTATCGGCGATGATTTCTGGCCGCGTTTTAAAATTCCGAAGGAATTCCTGGAGTCCGACGAATACACGACCATCAAGAATATCATGAAGGCGGAATACGATGCCGAATATCCGGGAATCCGCGAACGTGAACTCAAAGGCGTTATCAAGGACAAAAAGAAAAAGGTAACGGAAACATATTGCGCCGAAAAGGGGATTGCACCCGATGCGCTTACCGAAGAAGACAAGGCTGAAATAGAACGCTTGTCACAGCCGGAATTCTTTACCGAAGATGATAACAAGGCTTGGGACAAGAACGTCCACAGGTGGTGCAAGCCGGGTGGCGATGCCGACATTTACATTACACACCTTTGTAATGAACGCCTTAAATGGCGCTTCCCCGACGAAGATTTTAAGTTCCCTGCGCACGAGACGGACGTGGCCAAGCGCATGTACAAGGAACTCAACTGTATCCGTAACATGAACGTAGCGGGCTACCTGCTTATTGTGTGGGACTTTATCAACTGGTCGCGTGAACACGGAATTCCCGTGGGCCCGGGGCGTGGTTCTGCGGCAGGTTCGCTTGTCACTTACATCATCGGTATTACTGACATTGACCCGCTCAAGTTCGACTTGCTTTTCGAACGCTTCTTGAACCCGGAGCGCGTGAGCATGCCTGATATCGATACGGACTTTGCCGACCGTGACCGCGGGCGCGTTATTCAGTACGTGACGGACAAGTACGGTTACGATTGCGTGGGTCAGATTATTACTTACGGTATGCTCAAGTCGAAGGCCGTGGTGACCGACGTGGCGCGCGTGCTCGGGTTCCCGCCGGCAGAGGCGAAACAGATTACCAAACTGTTCCCGCAGCGCACCTTGAACTTCAGCTTGAAGCAGGCCTGGACGGGTAAAGACAAGAAGGGCAACAACCTCGAAGATGGTTATAGCCCGGAACCCCTGCAGGCGCTCATCAACAGCCGCGCCAGTTACCAGAACCTTTGGGACATTGCGAAAAAACTTGAAGATTTGCCGCGACAGACGGGCGTGCATGCGTGCGGCGTGGTGATTACGCCGACCCCGATTTACAACTTGGCTCCGCTATACCGTGCGGCTCCGGCTGATACCCCGGTGGTGATGTACGACAAGCATTACGCTGAAGATATCGGCCTTTTGAAGATGGACTTCCTTGGGCTCATCAACTTGTCCATCATTCAAGACACGGTCAACATGATCAAGAAAAACCGCGGGATTGACCTGGACATGGGCCATATTCCGCTGGACGACAAGTTGACTTTCGACCTTTTGGGCAAGGGAATGACGACTACGGTGTTCCAGTTCGAATCTCCGGGTATGCAGAAGTACCTGCGCGAACTGAAACCGACGCGAATTTTCGACTTAATCGCTATGAACGCCCTGTACCGTCCGGGGCCTATCGACCAGATTCCGCACTTTATTGCCCGCAAGAACGGCAAGGAAGAAATCGACTGTTACCACCCGGATTTGGAACAGGTGCTGGGCGAAACTTACGGCGTTATCGTTTATCAGGAACAGGTGATGAAGCTCGCCCAGATTCTGGGCGGTTACACGCTGGGTGGCGCTGACAATATCCGCCGCATCATGGCGAAGAAGATGCCTGAAAAGATGGCGAAACTCGAGCCGGAGTTCTTCCAGAAGTGCTTGGACAAGGGCTACGACCGCGCCATGATCCAGAAGGTGTGGGATGCCGTGCTCCCGTTCTGCGGATACGCGTTCAACAAGAGCCATGCTGCCGCATACGCTTACGTGGCTTACCAGACGGCTTATTTGAAGGCAAATTACGGCCCGGAATACATGGCCGCCTCCATGACTTCGAAGATGGGCAAGACGGAAGATATCGTCACCATCATCCAGGAATGCAAGCGCATCAATATCCAGGTGCTTTCCCCGAACATCAATACATCTTATGGCGTGTTCACTGCGGACAAGGAAGGCCACGTCCTTTACGGTTTGGCCGGTATTCGCAACGTGGGCCTTGCGGTTGTCGAAGATGTTGTTGCCGAACGTGAACGTCGTGGGCCATTCAAGGATATTTTTGATTTCTGCAAGCGCGTTGCGGAATATCAGAGCACATTCAAGGAAAAGCACCCGCCCCTGAACAAGAAGGTTCTGGAATGCCTTATCATGGCCGGCGCACTCGATTCGTTCCCCGGCAGCCGCGCTGTGCTTATGGCGACAGTCGACAGGGCAATCGAAGTGGCTGCCAAGCACCAAGAAGAAAAGTCGATGGGACAGATGTCCTTGTTCGATATGGGCGGTGCAAGCGCTTCGATGGAGAATACCGCCGAAGTTCTGGAAGATGCCGAAGATTGGAGCTGCATGGAAATGCTCAACAAGGAACGCGAAGTCCTTGGCATGTTCCTTTCTGGCCACCCGCTCGATGAATTCCGCCCCGAACTGAAAGGTTTTACGACGGTATCTCTCGCTTATGACGACTTGAGAAAGAAGGTGGATAGCGTTGTGGCCGTCGGTGGTGTGGTGATGCAGATGCGCTCTATAGAAACTAAGCGCGGCGATACGATTGGCGTGGGCATGATCCGCGATTTTCATAGCGATGTAGAACTCTTCTTCAAGAAGGATACTTGGGAAAATTTGCGCGACCGCATTTCCGAAGATGACCGCATTCTGGTGAAGGGTCTTCTCGGTTACAAGCGCGACAAGGAGCGCAAGATGACCGAGGAACTCCAGATTACGGTCGAAGAAGTGGTGCAGCTCGATACCGTACGCGAATCTATGGTGAACTTCGTTCATGTGTGCATGGATTCCGTGATGTTCTCGGATGCGTTCCTTTCGAAGATGGAAGAGGGCATTCAGCAGTATGTCGCCGACATGGGCGAACATTCTTGCGAACTTGTCTGTCATGTGGAAACGGAATCCGGATACGAGCATGCCATTGTGCTCCACAAGTACAAGCTGCATTATACGCAGGAACTGCTCAACTGGCTGCGTCAGGATTTGGGCATCATGAAGTTGTGGGTGTCTCCGAAATCGAGACGCTAAACCGGGATTTGAAACCGGAGAACTTGGTATGCATAAACCCTTTGTCCTTTTCTGTGCGGGCGAGGATTCCGGCGATGTGCTGGGAGAATCCCTTGTGCGGGAGGCGATTCGCTTGGGGTTCAGGGCCCGCGGTGTCGGCGGGTGCCGGATGCAGGCGGTGGGTCTCGATGCCGTTGACGATTATGAGGCGCTGCCTGTATCGGGCTTTCTCGATATCGTGCCGCAGGTGTTTCGCCTAAAGCGCATCTTAGCGCATCTCGAAGGCTTGCTGAAGAGCGAAGACTGCGTTGCTATAGTCTGCATCGATTACCCCGGATTCAACATGAAGCTCGTGCGGCTTGCGGAACGCCTGGGCAAGCCCGCCTTGTATGTGGCGCCCCCGCAGGTCTGGGCCTGGAAGCGCGGTCGGGCCAAGCGTTTGCGTACGGCCCGCCTCGCAGTGCTGTTCGATTTTGAACGCAGGGTCTACGAGAAACTGGGCTGCAATGCGCAGTGCCTTCGCCATCCGTTCCCGCGGGTCACCGGAACCAATTCGAACGCAGACCTGTTGCTCCTTCCCGGCAGCCGCAAGTCTCAGTCCCTCCGCAACCTCCCGTTCTTTGCCGCCGTTGCATCGCAGTGGCATTCCGCGACGTCGGGCCGTGCAGTCGTGCTTGCCTCGCGCGAATCTCTTGTCGAACCCTTCACTCGGGCTATTCGCAAGGCCTTCGGGCAGCGTGTTCCCGAATGGATCTCGGTCGAGGTCCCGCCTCTGGATGCGCTTGCCCGCGCGACCAAGCTCACGGAGTATTCCTACGCGCTTTCGGCTCCGGGGTCCGCTTCCCTCGAACTGGCGCGCTCCGGTGTGCCGCTTGTGGTCGCGGGCGTGATTGAGCCTCTTACGTATTTCATCGGGAGCCGCTTCGTGAAGACGGAATTCTTTGCGCTCCCGAACATCCTGCTTCAGCGCGGGGTCGTTCCCGAATTCTTCTTTACGCGCGGGAAAGCCTGCAAAAAGGTGAACGTCACCGCGGTTGCTGCGGAACTCTGCAAGTGCAATACAGAAACATCCAGGGCGATTGCGGATACCCTGGATGAGACGTTCGTGAATGCGAAAAGCTCCGAAGCTCTAATGCTTGAATTTCTTGGCGAGTTCGTCGAGCGTGATGCGCATTAGGGTGGGAGCCCCGTAGGGAGACTTGAGCGGGTCTTCTGTCGACATCAGCTGCCCCATCAACTGGGCCATTTCTTCGGGCTTGAGTTTGTCACCGGCCTGGTAAGCGTTGGTCCTGGACCATGCCTTCGCGATGGTGTCCGTGATGTGCGACGGGTCCGAATCTCCGGTGTCGGCGCAACTGTCGAGAAACTGGTGAACCGCCTTGATGGCACGGGAGAGGGGGAGCGCGCTCGGAATGGCGCGAATCTGGAAGGTGTCGCCACCGAAGTGCTCCACGAAAAATCCGAGTTTCCTCAACTGCCCGTCGACGCTTGCGAAGATTTGCTTTTCAAGCTTGCTGAGCTCGATGAGTTCCGGGAAGAGCAACTCCTGGCTGTCGAGGTCCGATCCGTTCTTTAATGTCGCGAGCGCTTGTTCGTAGAGAATGCGCGAATGCGCCGCATGCTGGTCGATGATGAGCAGGCCCTCGGCATCTTCTCCGGCGATGTAGGTGTTTGCAATCTGGAAAAGCGTCGGGGGTGTCCACGGGGCGCTCTCCGGCTTCGGCTCGGGGACGTTCCCTTGTCCGGGTTCAAGCGAGATTATCTTGCCGGCCTCGGGCTGCGAGAACAGGTCCTGCACGTCGTCTGCGACGCTGTAGCTCTTCGCCTTTTTCCACTCGTTCACTTCGTTATTGCGACGGGGTTCGGGCGTCTTGTAGATGGGGGCGGCGCTGTGTGCGGGGGCGGCCTGGTATTGCGGTACGGGCGCATCGCCGGTGTCCGCCTGCACCATGCTTGCACTCAGGTCGATAAACGGCGAGTTTGCCTCCAGGTCTTTCTGGAAGGTATCGCGGATGGCATGGTTCACCACAAGGAACACGAGGTTCTGGTTCGCGAAGCGCACCTCGCGCTTTGCCGGGTGTACGTTCACGTCGAATTCCTGGTCCGGCATGTCCAGAAACAGGACGGTTACCGGCTTGCACTGCGCGCCGTAGGGCTCGTATGCCTGCGAAACGGCCTTCGCGATCACCTTGCTTTCGATGGGCCTCTTGCGCATGAAGAGGAACTGGTGGTGGCGCTTGCCGTTAGTTTCTGTTGTGGGGGAGATGTACCCCGTTACGTGAACGCCGGCTTCGGTGTAGTCGACCGGCAGGAGGTTCTTGGCGATTCCTGAGCCGATGGCTTCGGCGAGTCGGGTGCGCAGTTCTCCGGGAACCCCGATAAATACGGCTTTTTCACCGACTTTGTAGTCGAAGCGGATCTCGGGGTGCGCAATCGCGGTCTTCAGCACGACGTCGAGAATCTTCGTGCACTCGGAGGTCTCGCTCCCGAGGAACGTGCGGCGTACGGGCGTGTTGAAGAACAGGTCTTCGACAAGGAAGGTCGTACCATGACCGGCGGCGTAAGTTTGTTCTTCTTCGACGTTCCCGCCTTTGAGGATTAACCGTCCGCCGTCACCATCTTCGGTGGCGGTCGAAATCGTCATTTTCGATATGGCGGCGATGGAGGCGACTGCTTCTCCGCGAAATCCGTTTGTTTGTAAATGGAATAGGTCGTCTGCCGAATGTAGTTTAGATGTAGTGTGTCTGAGGTAACAAAGGTCAAGGTCTTGCTTGCCCATCCCCTTGCCGTTGTCCGAAACGAGAATTTTTTTCTTTCCGCCTTGTTCGATTTGAATTTGGATGCGAGTCGCTCCCGCATCGATGGCATTCTCGATAAGTTCCTTGACGGCGGATGAAGGACGCTCGATTACCTCACCGGCAGCGATTTTGTTGATAATTTCATCGGTTAAAACGTGTATTTCAGCGTTTTTCATGGCCAAAATATAGCCAAATCATACCCTTTACCCTATTTTTTTGTTAAATTGGTGCTGGATTCCGGTGGTTAGGGGTCTCCAAAAAAGAGAGGATAGAATAGTGATATCGAATTTCTTTATGCAACTGGCTCACATTGAGTTGTTGATGACCTATTCGGTCAAGGATATTCTTTCGCTTGTTCGTCGAGATGCACGATTCGATACAAAGCTCGTTAATGACTTGTTCTTCGAAGGAACATTCATTGACGAAAACTCCCACCATTTTGTCTTCGACAATCTGGTGCAATGGTTGTATGACCGTGGTGAAAATCCAGACGATTTCGTTGAACGAATAGTAAAACGATGCGCTGATTTCGAGGCAGTTCCTGCTCGTAGCGTTCTTCGTTCTTACTTGCCGTTCGTGTCGCAGTTCTACCAGACAAAGGACGTTCGCGCACTTTGCCTGGAAATAATTCCTAAGCGCTACCCGTTCCTTATCAATGCCGGAATTCTTCGCGATACTATTCAAGACGACGAACGGACGATGTTCTTCACCTTCCAGTTCGAGACACCGGGCGCCCTGGTTTCTAACCCGATGCGCTGGGCGCTTGGCCTCTTCCGCATTGGCCCGCTCCTCTTGAACACGCCCGCTTACGAGCATATGGGCTATGTTGCTACGCAGACCTCCTTTATTGAAGCCCTTGAAAACCGCGTCCCTGCCGAGATGGTGGATGGCAACGTTTACATTGGCGATAAGCTGGTTGGCCGGACCACCACGTTCGGTGAATGCATCGATGAATACGGCTTTGAATGGCCGAGAGCGTCTGAAAGGGAAATGGGCTGTGTGCTCGCTCTCGACGATGTCTATGATACCAAGACGAACTCTCTCTTGCTCCGCAAGGGCTGCTACTACGGTACGCCGAGCAACATCCTCGATGCGAGGTTCAAGGCGAATGTCGTCACTCAGGAACCGTTCCTCAAGCTGATGAGCTCCGTGGTTAAGCAGGAGTTCGACGTCTGGCAGCCTATCCAGAAGGCGCAGGAACAGCTTCTCGGAGCGATGAATGACTCTGTAGAAGTGGTGTATTACAAGAGCGATGACTCCATTTCGGTGAACAGCAAGCACCTCATGCGTAACGTGCCTGCTAGAATTCTCCGCAACCTGCTGCGTGAATACACGGCAACGGGCCGCGAGGAATACGAGAACCGTGAATTCAAGCGCGATCCGTCCATCTGCATGGACCCGATGCGTCCGAACTTCGAGAGCAGGTTGAACCGTGTTATAGCTCACATCAACGGCACCGAAGAGAAGGATGGCTCCATGAGCGAAGGCGTGAAGAAGTTCTTTGAAATCGAGCGTCATCGCCGTGGTGGCTTCAGATTCCTGCCGAAATGCAAGATTATTTTCCGTGAGGAATAATTTTTTTACAAAATATTTTCGCAAAAAAGCCGAAAGACACTTGCCGAATTGGCTTTTTTATGGTATATTTTAATTGTTGGGAATAGTGGAAAGGTAAATCCTCGAACAACTCCATCATTGCTCCCCTCCTGATGGGTTTAAGGTTCCGGAAACGTCTCAATATTTTCTCCTTCTTAGGAAAGGGCCCCTCACGGGGCTCTTTCTTTTTTTATACCGTTCGTTCGTCGTCTCGGGTATCGAGACCTCCGGTTCCTCACTCACTCTCGCGTACGACGGCTCGTTGATACGAGCCGCCTCTGGCTCACGGTTATACCGTTCGCTCGTCGTCTCGGGTATCGAGACCTCCGGCTTTTCACTCACTCTCGCCTACGACGGCTCGTTGATACGAGCCGCCTCTGGCTCACGGTTATACCGTTCGTTCGTCGTCTTGGGTATCGAGATCTTCGGTTCTTCGCTCACTCTCGCAATTGCCTCGGTTTATGCGATATGGTCGCAATGCTGCGCCTAGTGCTCGCAGTGAGCTTCTCGTTTGCTGTTTATCGTTTATTGCGGGTATGAAAAAGCCTCCGCTCGAGGCGGAGGCTGAAATTTAGAACAAATTATCGTCGCGTTCTTACTTGTTAATGGCGGCCAAGAAAGCGTCCTTCTTCTCTTGGAGGAATTCCTTGCTGTTGTACTTGCGGATGCGGCGGAGGGCCTGGTCACGCAGCTGGCGGACGCGTTCGTGCGAGATGTTCATGGACTCGCCGACTTCGCGCAACGTCTGCGGTGCTTCCTGGTTGATACCGAAGATGCCGGTGATGACCTTCGCTTCGCGTTCGGGGAGCTGTTCCATCAAGTCGCGTGCGAGAACTTCGACGCTCTGGATTTCGGAATCGGCTTCCGGGTTCGTGGCGCCGGTATCGGGCAACACTTCGGCGTAGGTCGCCTTGGAGTCGGCCTTCAAGGGGCTGTCGAAGGAAACGCCGCGCTGGCCAATCTGGATGAGCTCGCGGATTTCTTCGTTGATTTCTTTACCGCGGGACTGTTCGTGCAAAGCCTTGCGCACGCGGAGGTGCTGGTTTGCCGGCAGGCGGATGAGGTTGCCCTGCTCGTTGATGGCACGGGTAATGTAAGCCTTGATCCACCACACGCCATAACTGATGAACTTGAGGCCGCGGGTGTGTTCGAAGGATTCGATGGCACGAACGAGACCCATGGCGCCTTCGCTCACCAGGTCCGGGAGCGGAATCGGGCAGCCGCGGTACTGGATGGCGACTTTCAAAACGAAGCGCATGTTCGCGGAAATCAGCTTCTTGCGTGCAATCTTGTCACCTTCTTTCGCTTTCTGGAATAGGATCTGCTCTTCTTCACGGGAAAGGGGGGCGGTCCTTCTAATGTCTTCGAGGTAACGTTTGAGTGTAGTATCGGTGGAATCTATATGCATTTTATTTCCTTGCACCTTAAATATCGCTTTTTTTATTAGCAAGTAACGTGCCAAAAGTGTAAATTTTTAGACGAATTCTGTAAATTGCGCTTTTTTACGGGGTTCTGGAGGTCTTTTCCTGTTGAAAATTGTCATAAAACGGCTGAAAAGCTCTACATTTGTTACAAAATGTAACAAATGTCACGAATTTTGTAAACAAAAAGTTGTGGGCCCGAAGAAAAAAAATGTCGTGAGCGGGTTTTGCGCTCCCTCTTTTTCGTTTTTTGTGGTATTGTATTACGCTTTTTTCGTATATTTTGCCCGTTATGTCAATTAAAGAACCAGATCAATCTGTATGGAACCGTTTTTGGCAGCGGAAAAATGACATGGGGAAGGTTTATCCGTCTTCGCCGTCCGTGCTGAACGCCATCAAGAAAAATTTTAAACTCGAGGGGCTCAAGGTGCTCGAAGTGGGTGCCGGTACGGGTCGCGACAGTGCTGAACTTGCGCGCTTGGGTGCCGAAGTCTACGTGCTCGATTTTGCTGAAAATAGCCTCAAGATTGTAGACGGCCTTCGTGCCCGCGAAAACCTTTACGAAAACCTGAAGCTGGTGCGCGGTGACGCCTTCAAGGCGCCTTTCCCCGATTGCACTTTCGATCTCGTTTTCCACCAGGGACTTGCTGAGCATTTCAAGAACTCGCTCCCGCTCATTCAGGAAAACTACCGCATCTTGAAGCATGGCGGCTGCTGCCTTTGCGATGTGCCGCAGACGGTGCACCCCTACACGATCATCAAGCATATCTTGATCGCGATGGACAAGTGGTTTGCCGGATGGGAAAAGCAGTTCACCATGGGACAGCTGAAGAAGCTGATGGTCGATGCCGGATTCAAGTGCGAATACGCCTACGGCGACTGGATGCGCCCGAACCTGTTCTACCGTATGTTGCGAGAACTCGGCTTCAAACTGGGTGTCGAACTCCCGAAGTATCCCTTGAACGGGACCATGTACCAGAAGGCGAAGGACGCTTTGCTCGATGCGCTGGTCTCTGTCCCTGTAATGCACTATACGCAGCTCTCCATCGGCGTCATCGGACGCAAGCCCTAGTATTCATATGTCGCTCCATCCCAAACTGAAGTCTTCACTTGTGTTCCTGGCTAAACTCCTGGTGACCATTGTCCCGGCGTTTTTCGTGTACAGGAATATCGTGAACGCTCCGGATTGGGATATCGGCGATTTGTACAGGCTGTTCTCTGTGGAGGGCATCCTCCCGTTTACGTTTGCGCTGGTGTGCCTTGCCGCGTCGAATTTCACGGCGTGCCTGCAGTGGAAACTTTTGCTCGAACGGCAGGGCGTTCACCTGAACTACGGGCATCTGCTCAAGCTTTACTACGTGGGTCTGTTCTTCAACAACTTCATGCCGGGTAACGTGGGCGGCGACGTGAAGAAGGTCTACGACATCCGCATGCAGGGCGGGCAAGATACCGTGGGCGCGGGCCTCACCGCGACGTTCTTCGATCGCCTGTACGGTTTGTTCTTTGTTACTTTGTTTGCCCTCGCGATGGGTGCCTTGTTCTTTGTGCACGACGAGACGCAGCGTTCCTTCATCTGGCCGTCTATCTGGATTTTCCTCGGCTTCTGCGCATTGTTCGCGGGCCTCTGCAGCCGCCGCATCGGGCGCCTCTGCACGAACGTCATGTCGCGGTTCTTGCCGCAGTCCATTGGCGAGCGCCTCGTGCACATGTTCGAACGCTTTACTCATTTCCGCTCGTTCAAACTCTGGTGCCAGATTTCGCTCCTTTCTTTTGCGACGCAGGCGCTCCGCATCTTCGTGCATTTCTACTGCGGTATCGCGGTGGGCGTTACGCTTTCTATTTCTTGGTATTTCTACTACATCCCGCTGGTCGCCATCGTGAGTGCGCTCCCGATATCCATCGGCGGTTTCGGCCCGCGTGAACTCTTGGCGCAGACGCTCTTCGCCCGTGCCGGCGTGGCGAGCCTCGAATCGGTAGTAATCCAGCTGCTCGCTTATTTTGTGAGTTTGATTCTGAGTTTGTTTGGCGCGTTCGTCTTCCTCTTGGGAGGGAAGTCGTCGACTGCTAAGGCTGTCAGGTAATTGCCTGATTTTTTTAGATAGCGGGGCGCGGAGCTAGAATCGCCCCATTCCATCGAGGTTGATTATGGATGCCGAGGGCATCTTGCGCGGTCTGAACGCAGACCAGCGCGCAGCCGTTTTACACGATCATCAAAAAGGGGCGCAACTGCTTATCCTTGCGGGGGCGGGCTCGGGCAAGACTTCCGTCCTTACGAAGCGGATCCAGTACCGCATCGCCATGGGCGTGAATCCCGAAAACATCTTGGCGCTCACGTTCACGGCAGCGGCCGCTTCCGAAATGCGGGAGCGCGTGCAGGCGCTGTTCCCCGGAGCGGGCGTGCGGCTTTGCACGTTTCATTCGCTTGCGCTCTACATGCTCAAGCAGAAAATAGGGAATGCGTTCGCTTACGAGATGGTTGGCTTCAAAAAGCCACCCGTGCCGCAGGAATCGGCGGACCGCGACTTTATGGAAGAACTTTCGCGGCACCATGTTCGCGGGGCGAAGTTCAACCGTGAAAATCTATTCGACGATACATTGCAATCGAAGCTCACATCACGCCTCGGGATACTCCGGCAGTCCGTGCTCGAAAGCGGGCAGGTCGTGTTCGAGGATTTGATATTTCAGGCGATACACCTGCTCGAAGATCACGAAGAGGCCCGTGCGTTTTTCCAGCGGCAGTGGACGGAAATCCTGGTGGATGAATATCAGGATATAAACCCGTCGCAGTACCGCATGGTGAAGGCGCTCCTGGGGGATAGGAATAGTTTGTTTGTAGTCGGTGACGATGACCAGGCTATTTACGGGTTCCGCGGGGCAGATATCGGGAACATCAACCGTTTTTGCGATGACTTCAGGGAGAGTACGCTTATCCGGCTGGAGTGGAATTACCGTTCCACGCCGAGCATTCTGCACCTCGCCAATGACATCTTCGAAAACAAGCCGCTCAGGCTCCGCAAGGTGTTGCGGGCTGGAAATCCGAAGGGTTCGGGGGGCAACCCGATTTTCAGGGAGAATCGGCCTCCCGAGGTGTGGGTGTCCGAAACGCCCATCGAGGAAATGCTCAAGATTATCTGTAAGATAAAGGAACTGCGCGAAAGCTACGACCTCGCCTGGAAAAATTTCGCCATCTTGGTACGGTACAACCGCCAGCGCGTCTACTACGAGCAAGTCTTGCGCGATGCGGAACTGCCGATAGCGGGCGAGGAGGTGGAAGATGGTACGGTCGAAGACGGAATCCACGTAGAGACGGTGCATGCGTCGAAGGGCTTGCAGTACGCTGTGGTTTTTTATGCCGGGCTTGCCGAAGGGCTCACCCCCGGAGAGTGCGGCGGCAGCAGGCGGGAGCGGAAAAAGCAACTGGATGAAGAACGGCGGCTCTATTATGTCGGGGTCACGCGGGCTGAGGCATACCTGATTTTGTTATATTGTAAACAGCGTTACTGGAAGGGCCGTCTCCGCAATTACAGGCGGTCGAGGTTCCTGCCCCGCAGCGCGAATAATCAGCAGGATTTCTATATGCCTATTATTTTGTTCAAAATCCGCGTTGTCGTCTTGGTACTTTCGTACATGTTCGTACATATGCTGATTCTGCCGTTTATGTTGATTTTCAGGCGCAAGGAAGTCGACCTCTGGCTGGACAAGAAAATTCAGAGTTTTGCCCGGTTCTGCATGAAGGTTTTGCGGATTGATCTTTCGGTCGAAGATCAGGCTATCCTTGGTCGTGTCGATTGGACGCGCCCTGTGTTCGTGATGGGCAACCACAATTCGTATGCGGACATCCCGATAATTTTCCTTGCTATTGAACGTACCATAGGTTTTATCGCGAAGGCTGAATTGCGGTTTATCCCGTTCCTTGGATTCTGGATGAAGAAGATTGGCTGCGTGCTCATCAACCGCGAAAAGGGCGGCGGCGCAAAACTTATCCGCGAGGCGATGGCGAAAGGCCGGGCTCCGAGGCTGTTTATTTTCCCGGAAGGAACCCGTGGCAAGGACGAAAACATGGTCCCGTTCAAGAGCGGCGGGTTCAGGCTTGCGGCGGAGACCGAGGCTACTATTCTCCCGGTCTATATCAAGGGCTCCGGTTTTACTTGGGAACACCGCAAGGATTCCTCTCGATGCAAGGTGACGGTGAAGATTCTTGAACCTGTAGACGTGAAGGCGATGATTGCCGAACGCGGTCCGCTTGACCCGCGCAAGGACTTGATGCACCTTGTCCGCGACAGGATGGATGCGGCCGTATGATAGGCGTTTTCGATTCCGGGTTCGGCGGGCTCACCATATTGCAGAATCTGAAAAAGGTTTTGCCGGGTTACGATTTCTTGTACCTGGGTGACAACGCGCGTGCGCCCTATGGTTCCAGGAGTTTCGAGACCATATACCGTTATACCCTCCAGGCCGTGCGCGAACTTTTCGGCAGGGGATGCCCGCTCGTGATTCTCGCCTGCAATACGGCTTCGGCGCGCGCGCTCCGGAGCATCCAGCAAGACGTGCTGCCTTATGAATTTCCGGACAAGAGGGTGCTCGGCATTATCAGGCCCACGACCGAAGAGATTGGACGCTTCAGCAAGACGGGGCACATCGGGATTTTTGCGACCTCGGGCACGGTGTCTTCGAACAGCTACGGGATTGAAATTCACAACTTTTTCCCGGAACTGAAGGTTACCCAGCACGCCTGCCCCATGTGGGTCCCGCTGGTGGAGTACGGGGAACGCGGTACCGAGGGGGCGGCCTTCTTTGTCAAGAAGGATGTCGACGCGCTCCTGGCCGAGGACCCGCAGATCGATACGGTGCTCTTGGCCTGCACGCACTACCCGCTTTTGGAGGCGGAGATACGCGCCGCACTGCCACCGCAGGTTCGGCTCGTTTTCCAGGGCGATATCGTGGCCAACAAGACGCTCGATTACCTCAAACGCCACCCGGAGATGGACGCTCGCCTCTCCAAGGGCGGAAAAACGACCTATTTGACGTCCGATACTGCAAAATTCTTTGAAAAAGGCGCCTTTTTGTTCGGAATTGATGGGATATCTGCCGAATCAGTTGTCCTGTAACTTATAAAAAATGTATTTTGCGATTGTAACTGACGAACCTATTTAGGTCCGCTTGTGTTTTTTTTATCATAGTGAGTAGATGTAATATGCCGAAAACACAAATCAATCTCGAAGGTTGGCAGGATTACCGAGGCAATGCCGCCGGTAGCCTGCTTTACGTGGAAACCAGTCACCAGTCCGAAATGCCGGTGCGCGACCAGCTGAACGAAAACGGCAAGGGTTTCTTCTACGAACCGAACTACGAAACCAGCACTTACGGCCTGATGAGCTGCTGCAACGTGAAGAACATCAACGCTATCGTGCGTGCGAAGAGCCGCTACATTCTGTTCGGGACCCGCTATGAGGGCCTGAGCGATTCCGAAAAGCGCAACAAGTACCTGATCATGGGTTACATGCGCATCGACAAGATTAAGGACGTGCGTACCCGCCACATCCAGCGCTTCATGTCCAACCCCGAACTGCAGGAACCGGAATGCATGCAGATGGAACACAACTGGGCGGTCTACGGCCCGATGCGTTTTGTCTCGATGGACGATTCCTTCCTCGTGACCGACGAAATCCTGAAGGAATGGGGCTACAAGGGCCATGCGAGCCGCCAGCTCAAGGCCGTGTTCCAGAAGGAACACCTGGACCAGATCCTTTCTTACCTGGATTCCAAGGAAGACAAGATTGAAGAATACATCGCGATTGTCGATGAATTCAAGGAAGCCCTCGAAGAAGGCGAATAACTTTCAAATTTGGCTATAAACAGCAACGCCCCCGCATTGCGGGGGCGTTCTGCTTTTATTATTTGTCGCTGGTTGCTGGTCGTTGGCTCTTATTATTGCGCCGCAGGCGCCTAATTTAAAGCCAGTAACCAGTAAGTAACTTACTTCGTCGCCTTCACGGTCGAGGACTTCGTCTTCACGATGTACAGGCCCTTGTTCAGGTCGAGGCGGATGGTGCCGTCGGCGTTGAACGCCTGGCCCTTGATGCCGCTCCAGAGCAGGTTGCCGTTCAGGTCGAACACCTTGGCTTCGGCATTCATGTCGTTTGCGGCGAAGTTCGTGTTCATTCCCTTGATGGCGTGGGTGCCGCAGCCGGTTGCCACGATCTTTGCGATGTAGATGCCCGCGTTGTCGCTGTTGAACGAGAGCTGCGTAGAACCGAAGGGTGCGCCGGTCGAGTCGATTTCGTTATCGAGTGGTACGGAGACCTGGTCCCAGGCGCCTGCGGGGGCGTTGTTGCCATACTGGTAGTTGCTCCAGGTGCTGCCGCCTGCGCCGCCGATGTTCACGGAGGCGTCGTCGGTATTGATGCTGCGCATGGTGAACACGAGTTCCTTGCACTTGGTGAGCGGGTCCTTCACGGCGGCCGCGTCGGGAATGGTGAAGAGGGCGTGCTGGTAGCCGCATTCATCCTGAGCGCAATCGGCGAGCGGGACTTTTACATATTTTGAAATGCCGTCGAGCGGGGTGATTTCGAACGTGACCTTGCCGAGGCTCGCATCGCTGCTCCATGTGCCGGCGCTCGATTCGTTTGCGTAGTCCACGATGACGAGCGAATCACCAATCTGGCTGCTCGGATCGATATAGGGATCTTCGATGGGGGAGTCTTCGCACTGGAGCGCAGCCGTATTGCTCGTGGTGAACACGACTGTCGTGATGGATTTTGCCGGAGCGTCGATGATGGCGCTAGCCGTGATGCTCTTGCTCTTGGCGCCGTTTTCGGTGGACTGCACCGCGGAAATCGGGGCGTAGCCGTTCACGGAGAGGTTCAGGTTCTGTGCCGAACCCTTGTTGATGGCGACGACGGTAATGGAGTCGCAGTCGGCGCTGCGGAAGGCGACCGCATACACGTTGGAGCCGTCAGCCGTGGAGCTCACCACGCGCCAACCCGGGTTCACGAACTTGGAGTAGTGGCGCATGGCGTGGTATTCGGGGTTGATGTAGAGCTTTGCTTCGGTACAGCTGCTCCAGCCATTACCCGGGCACACGCCGATGAGCTGCCCGTTCGGTTCGCCCCAGAAGAGTTCCCAGGCGATGTAGGCGTTCAGCTTTCCGCTCGTGAAGCCAACCTGCATGATGTGGGCGAGGCCCAGCATGTCCTGTTCGCGAACCTCGTTTTCCATGGTGCAGAACTCGGTCATGATGATGGGCTTGGTGTCGCTCCCGTAGTTCTTCGCGATATTGGTCATGGCCTTGCGGAAGTTCTCGGGATTCAGGTAGTTCGTACCGGAATTGTCGTTTCCGTCGCCGGCGTGGTAAAGGTGGTAGGCGTAACCGTCGAGGTTATTGTTGTCGAGTGCCTTCACATACTTTTCGAAGTTGCTGTAGCCGATGCCGAGCGGTTCGGGGCCGATAATCTTCGGCGGGTTGGCAAGCGTCTTGATAGAATCGCGCACAGCCTGGAGCGCCTGCTTGTAGCCGGCAATTTCGCCTTCGTTGGGGTCGAACAGTGTCTCTTCGTAATCGGCTTCCATGTCGGGTTCGTTCTGGAGGCTGATGTAGTCGGGAGTAATGCCCATCTTTTCGTAAGCCTGCAGGGATGTCTTCCACCAGTGGGCGAATTCGCTGTAGACGAACTTTCCGTACGGGTCGCTGTTGGAGGTCTTGAGCGTATTCTGGCTCTTGACTTTCTGACCGTTCACGCTGCCGTTTACGCTGCCGCTCGGCTTGAGGCGGCCCGGGGCAGACCAGCTGGACATTTCAATTTTGAAGCGGTTGCCGAGACGCTCCCTGCCTGCCTTGATGATGGCGGCATCGGCGACGATGCTCGTAGTGTCTTCCTGTTTCCAGTTGCCGATACGGAGAAGCGAAAGGTTGAGGCCGGAGAACGCTGTGTCGTAGAAGTCCTTCTGCATCGAAGAACTCATGGCGGTAATCCAGCTTTGGTAGTAGGCGGCGCCGGCACCGAACCCGATGACTCTCTGTGCGGTGGAACTTGGGTCTACGGTAATGTTTGCGGCTGAGGCAATTGATGCTGCCACGAGGGCGGTTGCAATAGTTTTCTTTCTCATAATATATGATCCTTATTTCAACCAACCCCAAAAAAAGTAATTAGAACTTAGATAAGTTACTAGTTACTAGATTATTTTCAATAAGATTATCTAGTAACTACTGACTAGTATCTATTGACTGCGCTGTAGATGCTCACATCCCACATCTCTCATTTCACATCAGTTAATACGCGCCTTCGCCCTTGAACACGACCTTGAAGGTCTTGAGGATGAGCTTGATGTCTTCACCGAGCTTGCCGTCGCGGCGGATGTAGTCGTTGTCGAGGCGCATCTGCCCTTCGAACGAAATGTTGCTGCGGCCGCTGACCTGCCAGATGCAGGTGAGGCCCGGTGTAACGGACAGGCGCATGCGGTGCCACGGTTCGTATTCTTCCACTTCGGAAGGAATCGGCGGGCGCGGACCCACGATGGACATGTCTCCCTTGATGATGTTCACCAGCTGGGGCAGTTCATCGAGGCTGAACTTGCGAAGTATGCGGCCGAACGGATAGATGCGCGGGTCGTTCTTCATCTTGAAGGTCTTGCCGCCCGTCTCGTTATGGGCCATAAGTTCTTTTTTGCGTTCTTCGGCATCCACGTACATGCTGCGGAACTTGTACATGGTGAATAGTCTTCCGTTCTTGCCTACGCGTGTCTGCTTGAAGATGACGGGACCCTTGTGGTCGCTGATTTTCACTGCGAGTGCGCAGAACAGGAGCAGCGGGGAAAGAACTACCAGGGCGAAGCTGGAGCAAGACACGTCGACGAGTCGCTTGATGATATGACGGAAACGAATCTTGTGCGGGTGCTCCCAGATGTGGTCGAGGTTCAGTCGCTCGAGCGAGAAGAACCTGCCGTTCGTGCTGTTGAAATCCTTGATTTTATCCGCGAGTTCCAGGTTGTCCTTTTCCTGATAGCCGGTATAGAAATACGCTTCGAAAATCGGCCTCTTGGGATTGATGCGGAGCGTCTGGATGAGGCCCGCGTCGTTGAGCTTGTGCAGGATTTCCTTGCGGATGGATTCGAGAGTCGAAAGGTCGGAATTCAAAAGGATGATGCCGAGCCCGCTACCATCGGACAAATAGCCCAAGACATCGATGAATCTGAGGTGCGAGAACATCGTGAGGATGCTGATGCGCCATGTGTTTTCGACAGTCCTGCTCGGGCTGCCCCAGCCGAAGAAGTCGTACTGGTGGGCATACATCTTGATATACAGGAACGGCTTGCGAGTGCGGTTCGCACGTAAAAATTCTTCGTTAAGGCGCGTCCTGAAGAGCCTTGCCGGGTAGACAATGTTCTTTAGTTTTTGCTCGTCGAGAATTGAGCCGATTGCCGGATTGACGGATTCCTGTTCCATATGGGTAAATATAGCTATTTCGTTATATTATATTTATAAAAGATGTTAGAATTATAACGGAGGAGGTTCTATGAAACATTCCATTCTAGCTCTCGGAGGGATTCTTTTTGCCACAATATCGGCAAATGCTATTATTATCACTCCTACAGCTCCGGTCTTGTCGGACGGATGTTATGAAATTTCGAACGAGGCCGAACTTTACGGTTTTGCCGCCATTGTGAATGGAACCGATGGCTTTCTCCGGAACAAGGCCGCTTGTGGCAAGCTCACGAAGAATATCGTTGTCAACAGCGATGTCCTCAATTCTTATGACGATGATGAATTATCTGCCGAGTTTGCGTCATGGAACCCGTTAGACACCTTCGCGGGCACGTTCGATGGAAACGGTCACACGATTTCGGGCCTTTTCCAGAATGTGACACAAGATGCCGATGCCCAGGATGTGGGCTTTATTCGCGTCCTGGTCGCCAACCCCGAGACCCCGACGGTCATAAAGAACTTGGGAATAGTCGATTCGTATTTTGAAATGAAGAGCCGTACTGGGGTAGGTGCAGCAGTATTTGCCGTAGACGTGATTGATTCTGATTTGGAAGACGGAAAAGATTCGTATGCAAAAATATTAAACTGCTATAATCAGTCCCAGGTTTATGCTAAGGGTTATGGAAAAGACGCGAACATTGTACAGCGGATTGGCGAACATGTTGTGCTGACAATGGAAAACAGCTACAGCGTGGAAGACGGTTTCTTGTATGAAACTAATCGTGGAACGCTTGACGTCAAGAATTCCTATATATTGGACAGCAAGGAAAAACTTGACAGTTACGGTATTATGCATGTAACGTCGGACCAGTTCAAAAAGGGCGTGGTGGCGTTTGCGCTGCACGAGGCCGATCCCATTTGGGGGCAAGATGTGCAGAAAGACAAATACCCGAATTTTTCGGGTCAACTCAAGAACTCTTCTGTAGACCGTTACAAGGTTTCGTTCCATACTTTTACGGGAGATACGGCTGATTATTTCAACAGTTACATTTCCGGATTTACATACAATTTGCCTGATACGGTTGTCAAGGAAAATACGGCGTTCCTTGGCTGGTACAAGGACAAGGAATTCAGTGGGAACAAGGATACGGCTATTTCTACCAATGAAACAGGCAATCTTGAATATTGGGCGAAACTGAAAAATGTCTATAAAATAACGTTCCATCTCAATGGCGGCGATTTTGATACAGGTTGGAACGCGAATTATGGATATTGTTCTTATCGTCATGAGGAGGATGCTGTTTGCGAGTATCTTGAAGGATTTCAAAAAGCGTTGCCGACTGACGGTATCTATGATATTAATAGGTATGGCTACTTCTTTGTAGGGTGGTACGACAATGAAGAGTTAACGGGGGAACGTATAAGTGCGATGGTTGCTACAGATGTGGGTGATAAGGATTTCTATGCAAAATGGTATGAATTGAAAACACCTGCATTAGATGCTACGGACAGCTGCTATGAGATTTCTGATGTGGCGGAACTTTATGGCTTTGCACGAATAGTCAATGCCGACCGTTATTATCACGAAACTATATTGCAATCGCACCTTTGCGGTAAGCTCACGAAAGACATCGTGGTGAACGAGAATGTCCTAAAACGTGATGGGACGCTTGATGAATCTGGGGTGAATAAGTTTATGCCCTGGTCGCGAATTGAAGGCTCCTTGGCGCTGTTTGATGGCCAGGGGCATAAGATTTCAGGCTTGTTTATTCCGAATGGTGCAGGACTGTTTAGTGAACTTTTGTCCTCGGATAGAGAGAAGCAGACCGTCATTCGTAACTTGACCATAGATGATACTTACTCGGAAGGCAGTGGTATAGTTGGCTATGCCGATCTTCCGCTGACATTGGAAAACTGTCATTTTAAGGGTTATATTGCTGGAGCGACGGGCGGACTTATTTCATCCTCCGATACAACGCTCGTTATAAAAAATAGCAGCCATCGTGGAAAAATGTCGGCTAGGGGCAGTGGCTATATGGGCGGCCTTGTGGGGAGCAGCTATACCGATTTGGTGCTTGTACAGAACTTCCATGAAGGTTCCATGAAGCTGTCTGCGGACACGGTAACCCGTGATATCAATGGAACACTTTATGTTGATGTGCGTACAACTAGTGCGGGGGGCTTGGTCGGTCGCCTTCTCGGTAATGCTTTTATAGCGAATAACTACAGCGTCTCTGATATTGAAGGCCCTTCTTCGGGTATGGTTGGAGGGTTGATTGGTTCTGATGCGGCTATGTCAATGCTAGTGTCTAAGAAGGGTGCCGTGTACTACCATGCGAAGGAAGCCTTTATTCTTAACAATTACAACAAGGGTTCGTTCTCGGAAGAGTATAAATACTCTAAGGGGTCAGATAAATGGATTGTTGATAATACCTTCTATTTATCAGCGACTGGAATAGAAGATGATAGGACCCAGGCAGTTGCGGCAGATGCTTTCGTGGATAGTTCGCTTGCTGCGGCCTTGCACGATTATGTGCAGAAGGATTCTGAGGGTAATGTCGTTGCTGGTGGCATCAATGGCGATGCTTGGAAGCAGGGAGATTACTATCCCGTGCTTGTTCAAAAAGAGGAACGGAATTTTGCCATTCTTCACAAGGATACTTCGGGCTCGTATTCCGTCTTTGTGTACATGCCCGGAGAAACTGTTGCTTTGCCTGTACTCGAACGTGAGGGCTATACATTCGCAGGCTGGTATAAGAATGCCGAGCTCACGGGGAGCGTCGTTACTGAGATTGGCGCCGAGGAATCGGGAAATTTGAATTTCTATGCAAAATGGGAAAAAATACGGGTGTATGTTTCTGTAGAATCGAATCTTGGCAATGCGGGTAGACTCAGGCTTGGAAGTACATGGTCTACGGGAGCGTTGGGCTTTGTTTACGATACATTTGACTATGGAAAGAGAGTCTATGTAGAAGCTGTACCTAATGATGGCTACCGATTTGTTGAATGGAATACGGTGTGCGGAACTTACGCCTCGTGTTACTTTACTGCAACGGAAACTGTTAACCTTGTAGCCCAATTCGAAAAGTTGCCTTCCAGCAGTTCTGTGGCGTCCAGTTCTAGCGAATCGTCGTCGAGCGTTGCTTCGAGTTCTTCTGCGAAGTCCTCCAGTTCCGCGAAGTCGTCTTCTAGCGCGAAGTCCAGTTCGAGCCAGAAGTCGGACAAGTCCTCCAGCAGTTCCAAGCCCAACCGCATCGATGTCGCCCCCGTGCCGCAGTTCAGCGTGGCTGTCCTGGGCAACACCTTGCAGGTGGCGGGTGCAAGGAGCGGTTCTACCTACGTGCTGTTCGATATGCAGGGCAATGAGGTGCTCCGTGGAGTGGCCAACAGTGCGAATTTCAACGTGACTGTGCCTGCTCCGGGTAGTTTTGTGCTCCGGATAGGGTATGGAACCCGCAAGGTGACTGTGGGCTTCTAGCGTAAAATTCTATATTGTGTCTCCGAAAAATTTAAAAATGGAGACGCATTATGCTGCGTATTGGACTTATTGGTACTGGAACCGTCGGTGGCGGTGTCATTCAGATTTTGGAACAGAAGATTGCCGAGTACAAGGAAAAGCTCGGTGTCGAACTCGAACTCGCCTGCATCTGCGCGAAGTCCGAAGAAGAAGTCGCCCCGTACAAGGCGAAGGGCTACAAGGTTTCGACCAACGCCGATGAAATGATTGCCGGTGACGGCATCGACGTGCTCGTGGAACTTGCCGGTGGCTACAACATGCCGCGCAAGTGGATCCTCGCTGCCCTCAATTCGGGCAAGCATGTGGTGACCGCGAACAAGGCTCTCCTCGCGAAGTACGGCCACGAGATTTTCCCGCTCGCTGCCGAAAAGGGCCTGCACGTTCTGTTCGAAGCTGCCGTTGGCGGTGGCATTCCCATTATCCGCAGCCTCCAGGAAGGCCTGCTCGGCTCTACGGTGGAACACCTGAGCTGCATCATCAACGGCACCTGCAACTACATCCTGAGCCGCATGGCCGATGAAGGCCTCGACTTTGACGTGGTTTTGAAGGACGCCCAGAAGCTCGGCTTTGCCGAAGCCGACCCGACCTTCGACATCGAAGGCATCGACTCCGCCCACAAGACCGCCCTCCTCGCTAGCCTCTGCAGCGGCAAGCGCGTGGACTTCGAGAAGATTCACGTTACGGGCATTTCCAAGATTACCGCCCAGGATATCGCGTTCGCCAAGGAACTCGGCTGCTGCGTGAAGCTCCTCGGCATCTACCACCGCGACGGAAACCGCGTGGACGCCCGTGTCCATCCGTGCTTCGTCTCGAACGAAAACCTGCTTTCCAACGTGAACGGCGTCATCAATGCCGTTTACCTCAAGTGCGACAACCTGGGCGAAACGGTTCAGACCGGCGCCGGTGCTGGCCGCCTCCCGACGGCTTCTGCTGTCGTGGCCGACCTCGTTTCCTTGGCCCGCTCCGTGGACCAGGGTTCCCGCAAGGCGCTCCCGATGGGCTGGTTCAACGTCGACAATTCCGCGACCCTCGTCCCGATTTCGGAAACTTCGGCCCGCTACTACCTGCGCTTTACGTCCCGCGACGCTTGCGGTGTGCTCGCAAAGATCACGAGCGTTCTTGCCGAGAATAGCATCTCCATCGAGACGATTATCCAGAAGAACGTGAATGACCCGGGCAAGGTCTCTATCGTGGTCATTACCGAAAAAACGCAGGACTGCAAGGCCTCGAAGGCGGTGGATGCCATCGACGCCCTGCCCGAAATCGTCGAAAAGAGCCAGGTTATCCGCTTCCTCGCCTAGCGAGGTGGCCTTTTCGGCCGGATTTTTGTAGTTTAGTTCATTATGATACGCGCTGCTACATTGGAACGTATCCTCGTTATCCTTTCGGATTTCGTGGCTCTTTCCATTTGCTTCATGCTCGCTTTTTGGGTGCAGTTCCATAGCGGCTGGATTGCCGACAAGTACGACCCGAGCAAGCTGTTTGCGGATTATGCCCACATGGGGCTTTTCCTCAATATCGCATGGCTCGTGCTGTTCACTTGCGCGGGGCTTTACCGCTCGTGGCTCCTGATGTCGCGAACGCACCAGATTCTGCGTGTGCTGCGCGGTGTCATCATCGGAATTGTCCTTATTATCGTGTGCCTTTTCGGCTCGGAGTTCATCTCCAAGTTCTCGTCCAACATGCCGTTGAGCGAAGGTTACCTGTACGGTTCCCGCTTCCCGTGGATATTCATTTACGGCGGACTTGCGATGGTGCTTGTAGCTTCGTTCAGGATGTTCATCTACCTGTGCCTGCGCGGTCTATTGCGGCTTGGCTACGGGGCGAACAATATCCTGGTGCTCGGCGCTACCGAGGCGGGCCGCAAGGTTGCCGAAGACTTGAAGAATACGCCGGAACGAGGCCAGCGCGTTATCGGGTTTGTGGACGAGCGCTTCCAGGTGATGGATCGTGAGTTCGCCGGTTTCCCCGTGCTTGGTAAATATTCGGACCTGGCCGCTCTCGTGAAAAAATATCGCGTGACCGGGATTGTCATTGCGCACGAAAGTTCTTCGCCGCAAGAGATTATGCGCGTGCTCGTGTGGATTTGCGAGATGGCGCTGCACATCTATATCGTTCCGGAACTTTACCCCGTGGTGAACGGACGGTTCAAGGCAAACCTCGTTTACGGTTTTGAATTGCAGGAACTTTTCGCGTTCACCATGCCTCCTTGGCAGGTGCGTGTGAAGCGCATCATGGATTTGGTCGTGGGTGGGTTTATCGGCCTGGTGTCGTTCCCGCTGTGGATTTTCGCGGCCATCGCCATCAAGCTGCAGGACGGTGGCCCGGTGTTCTATTCCCAGGAACGCATTGGACTTTACGGCAAGCCGTTCACGGTGTACAAGTTCCGTACCATGCGGACCGATGCCGAGAAGTTCGGTGCCCAGTGGGCGACCAAGGACGACCCGCGCGTCACGAAGATTGGCAAGTTCCTGCGCAAGACCCGTATCGACGAACTGCCGCAGATTTTGTGCGTGTTGAAGGGTGACATGAGCATGGTGGGGCCGCGTCCCGAGCGTGCCGTGTTCATCAGCAAGCTCCGTGAAGAAATTCCGTTCTACATTAGCCGACTCAAGATGAAGCCTGGCCTTACTGGCTGGGCGCAGGTGCGCCATCATTACGATACCAGCACCGAGGACGTGAAAATCAAGTTGCAGTACGACATGTATTACTACGAGAACATGAGCCTGCTCCTGGATTTCCAGATTCTTGTCCGCACTGTTTACGTTGTCTTGACCGGTAAAGGAGCGCAATAATGACTTTGGCCAATTGTTGGTCAATAGTCACTGGCTTTTATAACTGCGCCGTGGGCGCCAAATTTAAACAAACGACCGATAACCAATAACTAGCGACTGAATTATGTACGGTGATAACTCGACGCCCAAATTCCCTGTAGAAGATGCTCTCACGATGATCCGCTTGGCGCTTGCCGAAGACGTGCGTACGGGCGATGTCACCAGCGAATGGACTATCCCTGCCGACCAGAAGCAGCATGCTCGCCTGATTGCCAAGGAAGACGGCGTGCTCGCCGGCCTCCCGGTCATCGAACTCGTGTTCCAGGAACTGAAGGCCAGCGTGAAGGTGACGCTCCACAAGAAAGACGGCGATGTCGTCAAGAAGGGCGACCTGATTGCCGAAATGGACGGCACGACGCATGAACTTCTGACTGGCGAACGCACTCTCCTGAACTTTATTCAGCAGCTTTCGGGCGTGGCGACTGTCGCGCATACCTTCCAGGAAGCCCTGAAGGGCGGCAAGACCAAGGTGCTCGATACGCGCAAGACCGTTCCCGGTTTCCGCACGCTGCAGAAGTATGCCGTGCGCGTGGGTGGCGGTTCCAACCACCGTATGGGGCTCTTCGACATGGTGCTCGTGAAGGACAACCACATCGCCGCCGCGGGTGGCGTGCTCCAGGCGCTCGAGGTCGTGAAGAAGAACAACAAGCAGAACTTGATGGTCGAGATGGAAGTCGAAAACTTCGACCAGCTGCGCGCTCTTTTGAACAAGGGTGTGGACGTCATCATGCTCGACAACATGAGCAACGAGATGATGGCCGAGGCCCTGAAGATTATCAAGGAAAGCGGCGACAAGTGCCTGGTGGAAGGCTCCGGCAACATGACGCTCGAACGCGCGAAGGAAATCGCGACGCTCGGGCTCGACTACATTTCGGTCGGTGCGCTCACTCACAGCGTTAAAGCGCTCGATATTTCGATGCGAATTTAGTGGAATAAAACCACAAAAGGCTTGTTTTGTTATATTCCTTGCAAACTCAAGGAGTATTTTATGGAACAACAGGCTGTTGAGGTTGTATCCTACTTTCATGGAACATTCTGGGCGCTGGTGCCCTCTGTTGTGGCGATTGTCCTTGCCCTCATTACGAAGGAGGCGTACTCGTCTCTGTTCGTGGGCATTTTGATGGGCGGCTTGCTCATTAGCGAAGGCAACTTCCCCCATTTTTTGGAAGCCGTATTCAAAAACGGCATGGTCAAGCAGGTGTCTGATCCGTGGAACGTAGGCATTCTCCTTTTCCTGGTGGTTCTGGGTTCACTGGTCGTCTTGATGAATAAGTCCGGAGGTGCGGCGGCTTTCGGAGAATGGGCTCAACAGCATATCAAGTCCAAGATGGGTGTCCAGCTGGCGACGGTCATCTTGGGTATCCTGATTTTTGTGGACGATTACTTCAACTGCCTCACGGTGGGTAGCGTGATGCGCCCTGTTACGGACAAATTCAAGCTTAGCCACGAGAAACTGGCGTACCTGATTGATGCGACTGCCGCTCCGATATGCATTATAGCGCCTATCAGTTCGTGGGCCGCTGCTGTTACCGGTTTTGTGGAAGGCGAGGATGGCCTCGGGCTTTTCGTAAAATCGATTCCCTATAATTTCTATGCGCTGCTGACCATTATCGCTTTGTTCTCGTTGATTCTTTTGAAGGTCGATTTTGGCCCGATGAAGAAATATGAGACTGCGGCGGAAAAACTCAGTGCGCAGACGGAGTCTTTGAAGCGTGAAGATTCTCGAGGTACCGTTATCGATTTGATTTTCCCGATTGTAGCTTTGATCGTTTTCTGCGTGGCCGGGTTGGTTTATACGGGAGGATTTTTCTCGAGCGGAACGGCGCATAAGGGCTTTGTCGATGCGTTTGGGGCGAGCGATGCCTCGGTTGGCCTTGTAATCGGTAGCTTCGGCACGTTCATTGTGACGGTGATTTGGTATCTGGGGCGCCGTGTTTTAAAATTGCGCAAGTGCGTGGAATGCGTGCCCGAAGGTTTCAAGACGATGGTCCCCGCAATCTTGATTCTTGTGCTTGCCTGGAGCCTGAAGGGAGTTACCGATACGCTTGGCGCGAAGGATTTTGTGGCTGGTCTCATTTCGGGAAGCGCCGCTGGCTTTATGAACTTTATGCCGGCAATCATCTTCCTTATCGGTGTGGGGCTCGCTTTCTCGACTGGAACTTCGTGGGGAACGTTTGGCATCTTGATTCCGATTGTGGTGGCGGCATTCTCGGGCATCGATCCGAACTTGATGATCATTTCCATTTCGGCGTGCATGGCGGGTGCCGTCTGTGGCGACCACATATCTCCGATTTCCGATACGACGATTATGGCGAGTGCCGGTGCGGATTGTAACCATGTAAATCACGTGAATACGCAGTTGCCCTATGCTCTATCTGTTGCGTGCGTGAGCTTTGTCAGCTATATTGTGGCGGGATTCACGCGAAGTGCGGTCCTTTCGCTGGCGGTGGGTTTTGCGATTATTGTCGTGGGCATTCTTCTCATTAAGAAGAAGCAGGCTTGATTTGCGCAATCACGATGGCTACCATCATGATTGCACAGCCGCAGATTTCGCGGGCGGAAAGCTGTTCCCCTAGAATGGCCCAACCCGCAAGGACGGCGAATACCGATTCCAGGCTCATCGTGAGCGATGCGATAGTGGGATTGATTTTATCCTGGGCGACAATTTGCAGCGTGTAGGCGATACCGCTGGAACATAGGGCTGCAAACGCAAGGCCTGCGACTGCATACGGGTTTACAAATGCGGCAATTACGGTACTGAAATCCATTGCCGGAAATTTTAGGTCGAATATAATCATCAGCGGAGCAGTCAAGACGCCGATTGTCAGGAATTGAATTGCCGAAACGCGGATGGGGTCCACGTGATTGACGAACTTGTCGATGACGAGGATGTGAAATGAAAATGCCAGCGCGCATAGGAGCGAGACGCTGTCCGAAAGTTCAATCGAGAAACCGTCCTTGACGCAGAGCAGGTAGAGCCCCGCCGTTGTGATGGCGATGCAAACCCAGGTTTTCAATGAGGTTCGCTTGCCGAGAAACAGGCTCACGACAGGCACGAGCACGATGTAGCAGGCGGTGAGGAATCCGGATTTCCCGGCGGGGGTGCCGAGGAACATTCCCAGTTGTTGCAGGTTCATCGCGGTGCAGAGTGCGAGCCCGCAAAAGAATCCGGCCTTCCAGTGCAACCACGCTTCTTTGCGGTTGCGCGGCCTGCGGGGGCTCTTGCCGAACGCATCGAGAATCTTGAAGATCAGGGCCAGGAAGCCTGCGGCGATAAAGCAACGGATGCACGAGAATGCGAATGGCCCGAAGGCGTTTCCTTCGATTTGGGCGACGAAGCCCGAACCCCAGATTGCCGCCGTCAGGATGAGCAGGAATGTATAGCCTAAATTAGCCATGGAAGCATATATAGCAATCATTGGCGTTTTCAATTTTCTATCTTTTGCGCAAAATTAGTGATTTGCGCATGAAGAAGAATTTGAAAAAGTCGAATACGATATCTTTCGTGGTGGATGTGGGAAACTCCCACACGGTTTTGGGTATTTTTAAGGGTGACAAGGTGGTAGACCATTGGAGGCTTACCACTCGCAAGGAGACTACTAGTGACGAGGTGATGAACCGCATTGGCGGTCTTGTGCGTTTTTCTGAAATTAAACCGTCGGAGATTACGCATGTGGGCCTTTCCACTGTGGTGCCCGCTTTGGAACGTCCGTGGATCAAGGCTCTACAGACCCTCCTTAAGCGCCCGGTACAGGTGGTGAGTTCCAGAAATTGCCTCGGCTGCCCGATTGCCTACCCGAACCCGGCTTCGCTGGGTGCCGACCGCCTCTGCAACGTGATTGCGCTCCGCGACCGCGGCTACAAGGATGCTATCGTCGTGGACATGGGTACGGCGACGACCTTTGACGTGATGAAGGACGGCGGATTTGCCGGTGGTATCATCATTCCGGGAATCAGCGCCAGTCTGGACGTGTTGACCGAGAAGGCGGCGCGCCTTATGCCGGTGAGCATCGAGTGGCCCGACCATGTGATTGCGAATAATACCGACGATGCCATCCGTGCGGGTCTCCTGTACGGGTTCATGGCGGAGCTCGAATCGCTGGTCGAAAAAATCAAGGCCGAGATGGGCAAGAAGAAGGTTCCCGTTTTCGCTACGGGCGGATGGGGCCAGATGGTCATGGGACATAGCAAAGTTATCGATACCTACGATCCTTATTTGACTCTGAACGGCGTGCGTCTCGTGGCTCTCCGCGGAAACGGTGCTGCCGAAATTGAACGTGATTCAGACGACGAATAGTTCTTTTGCTCCCAAGAAGCGGGGTGACATTCGGGATGTGCTTGTTGTGGCGCTCCCGATGCTTTTGTCGATGTCGTTCGATACGTTTATGACGTTTATCGACCGTCTTTTCTTATCTAAACTGGGGCCTGCCGAGATGAACGCTGCGCTTGGCGCCGGTGCGGTACAGCTTGCGCTTACGATGTTTTTTACGGGGGCGGTGAGCTACACGACGGCTATGGTGGCACAGCGCCTGGGGGCGAAAAAGCGTTGGGATTGCGCACGCGTGTTCATGCAGGCGGTTTACCTTTCGCTTGCCTGCGTTCCCCTGCTTTATTCGACAATCCCGCTGGGGCATTTGGTTTTCGGACTCGAGAACTTGCCGGCGGACCAGCTGGAATACCAGAAGACGTATTTCAACATATTGATGTTTGGCGGCATAATCTCGTTGGTGCGCAATGCGGCTCCGTGCTTCTTTAGCGGTATCGGCGAGACCAAGATTGTGATGCAGGCCGCGTTCGTGGGCATGATTGTGAATGTGGTCTGCAATTTCGTGCTGATTTTCGGTTTGGGGCCGATTCCCGCTTTGGGTGTCGCGGGTGCTGCCTACGGGACATTGATGGGGAATGCCGTCTCGACGGTTATTTTGTTCGTGAAATTCTTTGGCAAGTCGTGCCATAGGCGCTTCCGCACGCGCAATGCGTTTGCGTTCAACTGGCCGCTTTGCCGTGAACTCTTGCGGAAGGGGATTCCCTCGGGCGTCGAGATGTTCTTGAACATGTCGGCATTCCAGATGCTCATCTTGATGTTCCATGCGCTTGGGCCGGCGGCGGCGACGGCATCCTCGGTGATGTTCAACTGGGACATGGTGGCGTATGTGCCGCTCATGGGGCTCGAGGTGGCGTCAACAAGTCTCGTGGGGCGTTATGTGGGCGCTAAAAATGGCGCTGCCGCAAACAGGTCTACTTATTCGGGGCTCCGCTTGGGATGGGGCTATTCTGCGATTATCGGGGTGCTTTTCGTCTTTTTGCCGGGAGTGCTTACGGATGTTTTCCAGCCCGATGTGGCGGAGGCGTCGTCTCAGGCGCTTGCGATTTTTGCGGAAGCTAGGCCGATGGGCATGTTTATGTTGCGTTTTGCCGCACTTTACATTTTTGTCGAGGTGCTTCTGGTCATCTATGCAGGTGCCTTGCGTGGCGCGGGCGATACGTTCTGGGTGATGGTTGCGAGTGCCGTGATGAACTGGTTTGTCGCCCTTGCGCTGTACGTTGCCGCATATGTGATTGAACTGCCGGCTCATTATGCCTGGATTGCCGTTGTCGCTGTTTACAGCACTGTTCCGCTTATTTTCTGGCGGCGCTGGAAGAGCGGAAAATGGCGCAAGCATGTGCTTGAGAATGCCTCGTAGGTCGCGGGGATTCTTTCGCCAAGGTGCCCCGCGCAAAGCGGTAGCGACGGGTGCTATTTCTTTCTATATTGTACTACATGAAAGTAGTTTTTATGGGAACGCCGGAATTTGCGGCTTGCTTCTTGAAGCATCTTAAGGAATCTGACCATTTGGAAGTTGTGGGCGTGGTAACCCAGCCCGATAGGCCCGCGGGTCGTGGCCGCGTGCTGACGCCCCCGCCGGTAAAGCAGCTCGCGCTTGAATACGGACTCCCTGTATTGCAGCCGCTCGATTTGAAGGCCCCGGAATTCGAGGCGGATTTGCGTGCATTCGGCGCCGACTTGTTTGTCGTTGTCGCCTATTCCATCCTCCCGAAGAATATCCTCGCCGTGGCGAAATACGGTGCGGTGAATGTGCACGGGAGCTTGCTGCCCAAGTATCGCGGTGCCGCACCGGTGCAGCGCGCGATTGCCGATGGTCTCGCCGAGACGGGCGTTACGGTTTTCCGCCTGGACGAAAAGATGGATCATGGTCCGATCCTTTCGCAGAAGGTGGTGCGCATCGACCATCAGGATACGACCGCGAGCCTGCTCGAAAAGATGGTCGCTCCCGGCTGCGAGGCGCTTGACGAGGCTATCGCCCAGCTCGAAGGCGGATGCGAGAAAGACCTGACGCAGGACCATGCGCAGGCATCCGGTGCCCCCAAGCTCAAGAAAGAAGAGGGCCGCATCGATTTCAGTTTGCCCGCAATCGTTATCCATAACCGCATCCGCGCCTTCAATCCGTGGCCGGGTGGATATGCGACGCTTTCGGGCCGTACGGTTTACCTGCGCAAGACGGATGTGGTCGGCGTGGGCGCTTGCAAGGCGGCTCAGGGCGTTTCGAATCTTGCACCGGGTTCTATTGAATTTAAGGAAAATCGTTTGTTCGTCGGTACGGGCGATGGCCTGCTCGAAGTTATTGAAATTCAGGCCGAAGGCAAGAAGCCGATGCCTGTCGCCGACTTTATGCGCGGACTTCAGAAGCGCGAAGGACTTGCATTTTGCTAACGGAACGTGAAGAGGCCTACCGCGTTCTTCTGCTGTGGCAGAAGGAAGGAACTTTCATCAAGGAAAGCGGTATTCCCCCGTTTGCGATGGAAGTGGCTCTCGGCGTTTGCCGCCGGCATCTTTATTTGCAGTATTTCATCAAGTCGCTCGTGAAGAGAATGCCTTCCGTGGAAGTCTGCACCATATTGGAGATGGGACTCTTCCAGATGTTCTTCATGGACGTGCCGGATTATGCCGCCATTGATTCCTGCGTAGAACTGGCGAAGTCCGCGAATCTGGGCGAGGGAGCCGTGCGGCTTACGAATGCCGTATTGCGTTCTGCCCGCAGGTCGGGCGCGCCCGCACTCCCGTCGCAGCGCGTGCGTCGCGTAAGTATCGAGAATTCTATCCCTGAATGGCTGGTGCGTCGCTGGTTCGACGTCTATGGCGGCGACCGAGCCGAAAGCATTGCGCGTTCTTCCTTAGAGCGCCCTGTGGAATGGATTCGCGTGAACCTGCAGAAGACAAACGCTCCCGTGCTTGCCGAAAAGATCGGCATTACGGGCGCGAGTATCTTGTACGATCGCTTTATCGAAATCCCGCGCGACGTGGGCGTGAAGGTACTGCTCGCCTTGCCCGAATTTTCGGCGGGCATGTTCTCGTTCCAGAATCCTTCCGCATACGATGTCGTGAAACTCCTGGATGCAAAGCCGGGAATGAAGGTGTGGGATGCCTGTGCGGCTCCCGGCGGAAAATCTGCGTTGATGGCGGAGATGGACCCGACGTTGTCTATTTATGCGAGCGATTCCTCGGAGTTCAGGCTCGAGAAGATGAAGGACTTGATGGACCGTCTCGGCCTCAGGAATGTGAACCTGGAATGTGTCGATGCGCTTGACGTGGATTCCACTCACTTTTCTTCCAAGTTCGACCGCATCCTTCTTGATGTCCCGTGCAGCAACATGGGCGTGATTGCACGGAGGCCCGAATCGGTTTACCGCTTGACGCCCGAATCCATTGTGGAACTGACGAAATTGCAGTACGGCATTCTCGAACGCGCATCGGAAATGCTTTCGCAGGATGGACGCCTGGTGTATGCCACGTGCAGTCCCGATCCGGCCGAAACGACGCAGGTCATCAACAAGTTTGTAAAGGCTCATCCCGAATTCGTGAAGGTCGGGGACCCGGTGCTGCCCGGCAGCAGGGATGCCCGATTCGACGGCTTTTTTGCACAGGCTTTGGAGCGTAAAAAATCATGAAACCGATAAGAACTTTGTTTGCCGCGCTTTTGCTTGCCGCGGTTGCATGGGCGCAGAATTCAGCGCCGGATTCCACGCAGTCTCCCGCGCCGGCAGTGGCGAAAAAGCTGGCGGCTGACTCCGCGAAGACTCCCGTGGATACGCTCGCGTATGCATTCAACAAGGGTTACATTTCCATCGAAGGTGGTGAGATGTATCCGTTTGGCGACCTCGTGGAAGCTGTCGAGAATTCGTTCTACGGTGGTGTGGGTTTCCGCTACAGCTACTGGCCCGATTTCGATGGGTTCGTGCACTTCAATTACGCATACGTGAAGGTGCGTGCCGAAGGAATTCCTTTCCCGGGCGTACACCAGTTCGTTGGACGTATCGGTTTGGATTGGCACTGGAGGCTGCTGCGTCCGCTCGCGATTGGTGCAGGATTCACCTGCAACTGGACCCGCGCCGATTCTGATGACGAAGACAAGTTTTATGAAGGCCGTGGGGGCATGCTTCTTGACAACGAGACGGAATTCGGGTGGTTCGCCCGCGTCAATATGCCGTTCATGAATTTCAAGGGATACGTGGCGGGCCTGAACGTGCTGTGGGAACAACTCTGGACTTTGCCTGAACGTTCCAACACACTGACGGTGGGCTTCTATATCGAAAGGAGAATCTGGTAATGAAAACTTCTCTTTTCTCCATAGCTTTTGTAGCGGCGCTTCCGCTTTGTGTAAATTCCCATGCCGCAATAGATGCCGAAATGGAAGGCATGGAAGCGGTGAGCCGTGACGACGGTACGTTCCTTGTGGGTGGGCCGACTTACCAGTTCGACCGCATTCTCGGTGCGGGCGGCTTGCACAGTGAAAGCGAACTCTGGACTCCCCAGAAGTTGCGCCAGCGGGTTCTTTTCAATCGCATGTCCATTACGCCTTCGTGGACTCCGCTCGAAGCCTCTGTCTGGGTGAAGACGGGTAACGAACTCGGTGACATGATCTACCAGGATGTGATTACCGAGTACGATAGGCCCGAAAACCGCACCCCGATTCTCGAGGGTGGTTTCAGGACGCCTTCGTTCAAGGGCTTCTGGGCGACTGCTCGCGGTTTTCAGGATGACCATTATGCGGCGCTTACTGCAAGTTACCGCAAGAAAATCGTGGAAGACGAATTCGCATTCTTTGGTGCCAATTATCCGATGTTCAGTTCCGTTTATGGTGGGCTCGGGTACACGGACGATTTTGTGAACGCCTCCGTGCTTGTGGGCGAAGAATACCTCTGGGAATACATGGAGTCTTCGCGCTGGATGCCCGTGCACATGAAGCCGCGTATCGAGGCGCGCGCGGATTTCTGGAATTTCTCGCTCACGGCCGCATTCGAGGACGCGCTGTACCAGAACGTGCTGCGTGATGAAAACGGGGAACGCAAGGAAGTGAACGGTTCCGTGCTTTACAAGTGCGGGAAGGTTTGCGAAAAGGGCATGCTCCAGCTTTCGGCCGGAATCGCGTTCCGTGTCGTCGATGACGAGGGGACGGTATACACCGAACTGGATGACAATCATGTGGTATGGCCCTTCATGCAGTTGCGGGTCGCCCCGTTCAATTGGCTTAAGGCCGATGTCATGTTCGGCATGAACGATGCGGACTGGCTTGTGCAGGACAGTATCGAGGTATCCCTGCCCCTGGCTGTGAAAAACTTGGGGGTGACGGTCGGTTTTAAGAACGTGTCGGGTACGCGATTGAATCCGCTTGCCGATGACAGGGAATTTTTTGCGCTGGGCGATGTGGAGAGCGTGATTGAACTTTCTCCTGACGGCCAGATGAATCTTTTGCAGGGTTACCTTTCTTTTGCCGATACGGTTGCGCCTTTTTCTTTTGGCGGACGCGCTTCGTTCTGGGCCGAGAAGGGTGCGGAAACGTTCGATGTGGACGGCTTCGTAGAGGACAAGGGTTACGAGTTCCGCTATGGCAATGTGTCGCGCATCGATTCGTGGATAAAGGGCGTGACCGGCGAATTTTGGGTTGATGCCTGGCTTGGCGATATGTTCAAGTTCCGCGCTTTGACCGGTTTCGAAAGGATTGACGGCGAAGAAGAACGGTTTGAAGTGACTCCCGCTGAATACTTTGTCGCCTTCACCGGTGACTGGCTTATCCGCAAGAGTTTCCGCGTATCGCATTCGCTACGCTACAGGAGCGACGCCCAGTGGAATTTGCGCAGCAGTAACCCGTTGATAGTCAAGGGGGACTGGTATTGGGATGCAACCTTCGAACAGATGTTCCCCAAGTACGGCCTCTCTCTTACAGGATCGTTAATCCATGTCCTTGCGGATGAGGTGGTTCAGGTTCCGGGGGCGGATTACGACAGAATTCGAATTGTCTGCTCCATTAGAAAGACATTTTGACGCTGTAAGCAAAATGTATTGATAATGTGACCTAGAAAAAGCATAATTCTAGGCAATCTTTTCTATATTCGTCATATTCCCTAATACGGGGAATATTTTTTGGATAGTTGGTGAATAAAGGAGTTCTCGCGTGAATCATTTGATTCCTCGCATGTTGGTGCATCTCGCATGCTGCTGCGTTATTGTAATTTTAATTTGTACGTTTCTTTCTGCCTAAATCAAAGTCTGTTTTATCTAGGATAAAGCCAGCTTTAATGCTTTTAGGCTGAAACTGTTGGCAAAAACATCTTTTGCTGCATCTTTGGAAACCCATGTGAAGCGGCCCGCTGCTTTATATTTGAGTTTTATGTGCTGCACCCTACATTCGATTTTGTGAACGGTGATTCCGTGCTTGAATGAGCCGCAGTCCTCTACGGATGCGACCTTGTCGCTGTCGATATAGCGTTCGGCCTGCTGGGGAATGCCTGCAGTCGCATTCCTCTGCGTCTCGAAATGGGGGAGGGCGAGTTGCCCGCGCAGGAACGCTTGGCCATCGGAGACGGCGAGTATCTTGCCGTCGGCGCTTTCGATGACAAGCGCCGTGCCGTGCCAATCCTTCTGTATGCGCGTTCGTTTCGGCGGGAATTCTTCTGCACGCCCTTCGTGGTATGCACGGCACCCGATGGCCAGCGGGCACGACGTGCAATTTGGGGTCTTGGACTTGCATACGGTGCGCCCGAGTTCCATCAGGGCTTCGTTGTGCATGTATGCCTTCGGGCTGTCTGCGACATTGCGGGCGTAGTCCCAGTAAGTTTCCGCAGCCTTCCCGTCGGGCAAAAAGTTGAGGGCGTAGAACCGCGAGAATATGCGCACCAGGTTCCCGTCCAGAATCGCTTCCCTCTTGTGGAATGCGAGGCTTAGAATCGCGCCCGCGGTATAGGCGCCTATTCCAGGCAGGGATTCTAGCTCCTTGCGGGTGTTCGGCATCCCTGCGTTCTCTGCGATAATCCTTGCCGCTTTCAGGATGTTCCTGGCGCGGCTGTAATACCCCAGGCCCTGCCAGTACTTGAAAACTTCCTCTTCGCTTGCTTTTGCGAGCGTTTCTACGTCGGGAAACCGTTCCATCCAGCGGACGAAATAATCCTTTACGGTGGAAACCTGCGTCTGCTGGAGCATCGTCTCGCTAATCCATACCGCATATGGATTGCGTGGCGTGTCGAGTTCTGCGGGCCTCCACGGGAGTGTGGCCGCGTTCTTCTTGAACCAGGCACGCAGATGCTTCAGGATATTCTCGTCCATAATGGCCTATTTACATCGCCGCGCTGTATGGCGTGGAAACCTACAGCTTGTAAAATTCGCGCTTGATTTGGCGGAAGTAATCGAACTGCACCCTTGTCGAATTTTCGAGGGTGTAATGCATGCTGCGCTTGTGGGCGTCCTTGCGCATCTGCTCGTAGACTTCGGGCTTTTCCAGTTTGAGCGTGCGGCATTCTTCCAGTGCATCGAGCCATTTGGCTTCGTCGATCGGGAGGATGCGTCCGCAGGAATTGTCCTTCACGATGCTGCGCGGGCCGCCGTAATTGCTCACGATGGCGGGCGTGCCGGTGGACATGGCTTCCACCACCACGTTCCCGAAGGTGTCCGTGGTGCTCGGGAACAAGAAGAAGTCTGCATTGGCGTAGAGGCCGGCGAGAGTTTCCCCGCCCTGTTCGCCAGCGAAATGCACGCTGTCGTCGCCTTCGAAGAACTTCTTGATTTCTTCCAGGTACCAGCCGTAGCCGACGTACATGAGTTCGACGTCCTTGTGCTTGGCGGCGAATTTCTTCCATACGTCGTTCAGGAATTCCAGATTTTTCTCTTTGGAGATTCGCCCGATGAAGGCGAACCTTACGGGGCGTTTTTCGCGCGTGTCCCCGTATTTTTCCCACGTGCCCTTCCCGCGCAGTTCGGGCGAGAACCGTTCCAGCGGGAGTCCGCGCGGGAGAATCTTCACTTGTTTCGCAGGAACGTGGAGCTGCTTCGTGAGGATGTCGGCGTAGTCATCGCAGGGGCTCACGACAGGCCTTGCCATCCAGTAGAAAATGCGCATGAGCCACAGCACGTACACGTGCATCCATTTTGCCTTCACGAGGGTCTTCGCGTAGGTCGGGACGTCGGTGCGGTAGTGGCTGAAAACCTTGATGCCGGCGATACGAGCGCAGAAGCAGATAAGCCATGCGCCGGGGCTCGGGGTCTCGAGTTCGATGAGGTCAATGGGGTAGCGCTTGAGCAGGCGCAGGGCCGGGCTGATGCGCGGGATGGCGAGTTCGCTGTTCGCGTACCCGAGCTGCTCCATGCTGAACATGCGCGGGAGCAATATGCAGTAGCTGTTCTCGATGACACCGCAGGGACGTGTGTTGAATGCGCTTCCGGCGAGGAAGGCCTTCATGCCATGAGCGCGCATGTAAGGAATCACGTTCCTCAGGTTGTTCGCGATGCCGTTGGTTTCGTCTAGGTTGTCGGAGTAGAACAGGATGCGGACGTCGTCGGGAGCGCGCTTGCTGCGTTCTTTTTTCAGGTAGCGGCGCAGCTTGAGGAGTGTCGGCAGGTTGTAAAATATGGTGAGGAACACGACTGGCGGAATCCAGCAGGTACGCAGATTTCCGGGAGGCCTGTGCTTCATGCCGAAGCACTTGCGGAACGTGCTCGTGACCGTACGCCCGTATATCGCGGGGCGCGAGTCCAGACTGTCTGTCGCCTTAAGCTTTGTTGAACTTGACGCAGTCTTCATACTTCACTCCTTTGCCACCGAAGAGGTCGAGTGCCGATCCGATGGTGAGGTCAATTTTTCCGCCGGATATGTCCTTGACGTGTTGTAGGTCTTCCAGCGACTTCGCGCCGCCTGCGTATGTCACGGGAACGGGGCTGTTCTTTGCGAGGAATGCGATGAGTTCGTCGTCCATTCCTTGCTGCTTGCCTTCTACGTCGGCTGCGTGTACCAGGAATTCGTCACAGCTGCTTGCAAGGTCTTCGAGCGTGTCTTTGGTAATTTCCACGTCGATGAGCGTCTGCCAGCGGTTCGTGGCGATATTCCAGCGGGGCGGTTCTCCCGGAGCCGATGTGCGCTTGCAGCTGAGGTCGAGTACCAGGTGCTTTTTGCTAACCGTGTTGACAAGGCTTTCGAGGCGGTTGCGGTCGAGTTTTCCTTCGGGGAAAATCCAGCTTGTGACAATCACGTGGCTCGCTCCCGCATCGATGTATTCCTTCGCGTTGTCGGCGGTGATTCCGCCACCGACCTGGAGACCGCCGGGGTAAGCCGTAAGGGCCGCCTTGGCCGCAGTCTCGTTGCCCTTGCCGAGCATGATGACGTGCCCGCCTGTGATGCCGTCCTTTTTATAGAGGGAGGCAAACCATGCTGCGGAACGGTCAGTCTCGAAGTTCGTCTTGAGTCCGACTCCGCTGTCGTTCAGTGAACTTCCGACAATCTGCTTGACCTTGCCGTCGTGCAGGTCTATGCAAGGGCGAAACTTGGTCATTAGTCCTTGGCTCCTGTTACGGTCCAGTCGAGTTTCTTTCCGTGGCTTGCGTCGCTACGCCCGCGGTAGAAGAGGATTTCGCCGCCTGCGGCAATCTTCATCGCCTTCTTGGCGAACCATCCGTCCACCTTGTCCAGGAGCGAGGCCTTTTGGTAAGTCTTGTTCACGGGGAACTTGAGCGCCGGGGACTTGTCCTTCCATTCGATGGAAATTTCTTTCTTCGGGAATTTCTTTCCGCGGTATTCGTCTTCGCCGTCCTTGATGCTTTCGGGAACGACAATCTTGGAGCCTTCACCGCTGTTGTAGAGCGCATACCCGAACAGTCCGCCCTTTTCTGCGATGGAAATTCTTCCGGCGTATAGTGGCGAGCGCGTGTTGGTGCTGAAATTCAGGGAACGCACGGCGATGTCGGTCGCCTGCACGGTTTGCCAGGTCTGGTCCATGTAGGCGTATCCCTTCACGGAAATTGTGTCGTCGTTGTAGCCGATTCTGCCCGTGACGCGACCGTAGGGAATATGGATATACTGCGCGAATTTTTCGCTGCCGACTTTCCAGATGCCGTCACCTAGGACCTTGCCCTGTTCGGCGCTGTCGAAGGTGAGGTCGAGGAAAAATTTCCCGTTCTTGTCTGCTGTGAAATAGACGCGGTGGCCCTTGCCGGGCTTGTTTTCCATCGCGTATTCGCCCTTGATGTCGATGGTCGTTTTTTCTTTGATCGCCTTGAGGCGTTCAGGCGGATACTGGCGCCCGACAGCGTAGCTCTTGCCCTTGAAATTCCAGAAGCTCATATCGCAGCCGATTTTTTTGCCCGAACCGGGAATATAGAGCGTGGAATAGTTGACAAACGCGCGTGTGCCGTTGTCGAATACGAACTGATAACTCCAGGTCTCGTTGAATTCCTTGGCGTTGGAATGGTGGGGCATGAAGTCGTCCGCGGTGAGGTTGCGGGCTCCACCCGCAGGGGCGGTGATATCGCCAGCCCAAGTGGCGGCGACAAAGGTTGCTAAACAGGCAATGATAATTTTATACAAGTTTTTTCGCATCGTTATAAAAGTAGAAATATCGTTTTACAGGGGGAGGTCCTTGCCCATACCGTTCTTGAGCTCCGTCCGGCGGCGAACCACCATCTCGTTGAAGATATCGGTGAGGCTGTCCTCTATGCTAATCATGGGTTTCCATCCGAGCGCGTTGATCTTGGTCGGGTCGCCGACCAGCAGGGGAATGTCGTTCGTGCGTTCGAATGCAGGGTCGAACCTGAAATCTACGCTTACGCCGGCGATGTCCACCAGCATGTCCACGAGTTCGCGGAACGTGTACGATTTGCCACTGCAGATATTGTACACCTGGCCCGATTCCGATGTCTTGAGAATCTGGATCATCGCGCGGGCCACGTCGCGCACGTCCACCACATCGCGGCTAATGTCGAGACTTCCGGAGTAGATGACGGGCTCGGCGTGGTAATACTTGATTTTTACCAGCTGGTAGGTGATGGAAGGAATAGCGAAACGCCTGCTGTGGTGCGGGCCCGTAAAATGGAAGGGGCGCACGGCCACGATGTGCATGTCGTTCGCGTTGCGGAACTGGTTCCCGAGAATTTCCATGCACGCCTTCGACGTAGCGTAGGGCGTGAGCGGGTTCGGAAGGTCGGTTTCCTTGTGGAGGTAGGTGAGGTGCTGTTCCGTGCGTCCGTAGATTTCGCTAGAACTCAGGAGCATCACTTTGGCCTTGGGCACAATCTGGCGCACCGCTTCCAGGAGCGTCTGCGTGCCGAGCAGGTTCACGTTGAGCGTCTCGTAGGGCTTCTTGTAGCTGAGGCCCACCGACGACTGGCTTGCCAAATGGTAGACGTTCGTCGGTTGCACCTTCTGCATCATTTCGAGAACTTCCTTGAAGTTCAGCATGTCGCCAGTAAGGTAGTTGACGCCCTCCACCTTTTGCCAGGGCTGCGGCTGTTCGTCGCTAAAACTGTATAGGTCGTGTTCTGTACCTATGAGGTTTGACAGAATGTGGAAGCCGAGCGCTCCCGTTCCTCCAGTGACCAGTATGCTCATCTAACCCCCTTTCCTCGGATAGCATCCCAGGATTTGTTGATGATTTCCTTGTCCACGTTGACGATTTTCTGGACTTTCCCGATTTTTTCGGGAAGTATGTAGACGCGAGTACCTTTTTCGGCCTTCTTGTCGACGCTCATGGCGTTCCAGGCCTTTTCGGTATCGATGTTGAATGTCTGCGGGAATCCGAGTGCGTCGAGAAGTGCGTTCTGGCGCAGTTCTGCGGCTTCGTCAAGCATGCCGAGCGCTACGGCGACACGTGCCGCGACGCGCATGCCCAGGGATACCGCTATCCCGTGGCTGAACATGTTGTAGTTCGTAAGTTTTTCGATGGCGTGCCCGAAGGTATGACCGTAGTTGAGGATGGCGCGCAGGCCGGATTCCTTCTCGTCGATGCCGACGACTTCGGCCTTGATTTGGCAACTGCGGAAAATCATGTGCTTGAGCGCTTCGGAATCACGGCTCTTTATTTTGTCAGTATTCTCTTCCAGATAACGGAAGAATTCCTCGTCGTAGATGACGCCGTACTTGACGATTTCGGCGAGGCCCGCGAGGTATTCCGTGTCGTTCAATGTCGAAAGGACGGAGAGGTCGCAGACTACGGCCTTGGGCTGGTAGAATGCGCCAATCATGTTCTTGCCTTCGGGGTGGTTCACCGCCACCTTGCCGCCGACCGAACTGTCGACCATGGAAAGGAGCGTCGTCGGGAACTGGATGAACGGGATGCCGCGCTGGTAAGTGGCTGCGCCGAAGCCCGCCATGTCGCCCACGACACCGCCGCTGAACTGCAACAGGCAGCTCTTGCGGGTGTAGCCGCGGTGGAGCATGAAGCTGAAAAGCTGGTTCAGGTTGTGGAGCGTTTTGTTGCGCTCGCCCGCCTGGAATTTGAATATCGGGCAGCGCCCCGCTTGGCCGCGGAGCATGTTCAACATGTTCCCCTGCGCCTTCGCGATGGTCGTGTCGGTACAGACCAGGAACTCATGTGTAGGCGAAAGGCGCAGACCCTCGAGCAGCGCCGAGGAATCGGGCACGATGTTTTCGCCGATAAAGATGGGGTAACGTCCACCGCTGCTCGGGCACACGTCCAGCGCGTGGCTGTTCCAGAACCGCAGCATGCGGAGGATATGCTCGATGACGTGCGTCTCGGAGGCGTCGTTCGTGCTTTCGACGCTGAAGTCAGCATGCGCGTAGTTCTTCTCGCGTTCCTTGAGCATGACCTTGATTTTCTCGAGGCGTTCTTCGTCGGAGAGGTTTGCAAGCAGCGGGCGAGTGTTCTTGCGCCCGATGCGTTCCGAAAGGATTTCGGGTTTGGCCCACAGGCGGATGAGCGTGCCGGAATCGCGTATGATCTTGATGTTTTCTTCGCGGTTCAGTGCGCCGCCTCCGAGCGAGACGACCTGCGGGTTCTTGTCGTTTGCAATTTCGGCGATGACAGCCGCTTCCATTTCGCGGAATTTCGCTTCGCCGTCCTGTTCGAAAATTTCACTGATGCTCTTGCCTGCGCGTTCGACAATCACTGCGTCCGTGTCGACAAACGGGCGGCCGAGACGTTCTGCCATAGCCCTGCCTGTACGGCTCTTGCCGCTTGCCATGAAGCCGGTGAAAAAGATATGCTGTCTCATTTTAGCCCTGCATCCCTTTGCGCATGATTGTCGCGAGTTCAGAATTCTGTTTGTTTGCGGTTTCGGCGGGGAACCACTTGCGGAAACTTTCGATGCCCTGGTGTACGAGCATCCCTTCGCCGGTAACGACCTTGCAGCCTTGGGCTGCGGCCATCTGTAAAAGCTTTGTCTGTACGGGCGTGTACACGATGTCGCATACCGCCTGGCCCGCGTGGAGGCATTCCTTGGGGAGCGGGCTCTCGTCCACGTTCGGGGTCATGCCGACCGATGTCGCGTTGATGATAATGTCCTGTTCGGGGGAGACCTTCGAGAAATCGCCGAAGGTAACCGCTTTCACGGTAGAGCCTTTCCCTGCCTTCGCGAACAGTTCGTTCAGGCTGTCTGCGAGCGCTTGCCCCTTCTCTATGCTACGGCATACGATGGTGAGTGCGTTTCCCTGCTCGACGAGCGTGTAGGCGATTGCCTTCGCGGCACCGCCGTTCCCGAGGAGGGCTACTTTCTTGTTGCTTGCCTGCACGCCGTTTTCTTCGAGGTTGCGGATGCAGCCGTAGGGGTCCGTCGTCGTGCCGCAGAGTGTGCCTCCGACGATTCCGTCTTTCCAGTAGAGCGTGTTCACGCTGCCCGTGAAGGTGCTAATCTCGCTCAGTTCGTCGATGAGCTTCGGAGCGCCGTCGTTGCCGGTGAATTCCGTCTTGTACGGGATGGTTACGTTTGCCCCGCGGAAACCCATGGCGCGGAACCCGCGGATGGCGTCCGCGAAATTTTCCGGTTCGGGTGCGTAGGGAAGGTATGCGGCGTTGATATCCAGCGCCTTAAAGAGGGCATTGTGCATGGCGGGCGACTTGCTGTGCGCTACCGGATGCCCGAAAATGCAAAGCGTTGCCGTTTTGCCGTCGAAATGAGTCAAGTTAACCTCGTTTGTCCGCCCACCTGGGGCTGAACTCTTAAATTCATTATAAAGATATAAAGTTTTTGGGGGAGGAGAACAGGCTAAAGTCCGTTTGGAAAGGAATGAGCCGCTTTTTAACACGGAGGGCGGCTTGGTGTCGAAAAAAGTTTACATCGGCAAGGATGTGCTCATCTCGGGCAAGATGGACTTCATCTCTTTCAAGGTTTCTATATTCAAGGCATGCTCTACAATAACATTCTCGAAACCATCGGGCGCACACCGCTCGTGCGCATCAACAAGATTAACGATAGCGAAGCAGAAGTCTTCGTGAAGATTGAAAGTTTCAACCCGCTCGGCAGCGCGAAGGACCGCGTGGCTCTCCAGATGATAGAGGACGCCGAGCGTGAAGGCAAGCTCAAGCCGGGTTCGCTCATCATCGAGCCGACCAGCGGAAACACGGGCGTGGGCCTTGCTTACGTGGGCGCGGTGAAGGGCTACAAGGTGGTGCTCACCATGCCCGATTCCATGAGCGTGGAACGTCGCATGCTGCTCAAGTCGCTCGGTGCCGAAGTGGTGCTTACCGAAGGTGCGAAGGGAATGGCGGGCTGCATCGAGAAGGCAAACGAGATTGCCGCGCAGAACCCCGGTTCGTTTATTCCGCAGCAGTTCGAGAATCCCTCGAACCCGAAGGCGCACTACCTCACGACCGGCCCCGAAATTTGGGCCGATACCGAAGGCAAGGTCGACATCTTTATCGCGACCGCGGGTACCGGCGGAACGGTAAGCGGAACCGCGAAGTTCCTCAAGGAAAAGAACCCGGATATCTACGTGATTGCGATTGAACCCGAGGATTCTCCCATGATCAGCAAGGGAGTCGCGGGCCCGCACAAGATCCAGGGAATCGGCGCGAACTTTGTTCCGAAAATCTACGACCCGAAGGTTGTCGACGAGGTGTACCTGACGAGCACCGAGAAGGCGGGGAAGGCCGCCCGCGATGCCGCCGCACAGGAAGGCATTTTTGTCGGGATTTCCTCGGGCGCAGCTCTCGAATGCGCGCTCACCGTTGCCAAGCGCCCCGAAAACAAGGGCAAGCGCATCGTGGCGCTGCTCCCCG
>NZ_JAFZKX010000019.1 GCF_017551775.1 Fibrobacter sp.
ATCATTCATTTTAAATCCTTTGAAATTATTGTTATGCAGTTGGCAGACCGCATCTCAATAGTAGTCAAAGGATTTTTTTCTCATGACCGCCAGAAGGCTTTTACGGAACCACCAGCCTAGCTGGTGGTTTTCTTTATACAAAAAAAGCCGCCCGAGGGGACGGACGGCTTGATTCAAAATTCCCGAGGGAGCTACTTCACGTTCACGCGGAGAGACTGCCCTCCAATCCGGACGAGGTACATCCCAGCGGTCGGGACCGGCAGGGAGAAGTTGGCCCCGGAGACGCGCCCGAAGGCGAGCACGCGGCCCTGCATGTCGAAGAGGGCATAGGCAGCCCCTTCGCGGGCACCGGAGATGCGGACCATGCGGGAGACCGCTTCCACGCGGAACGTGGGGGCAGAAGCGATTGCCGGCAGGGCATCCTTGCAATCCTTGCCCTTGCATTCGGAGCTGCTAGACTTGCCGCTGGAGCTGGACTTGGCCGAGCTGGAAGAAGACTTCGCGCTGCTAGAGCTCGATTTTGCGCTGGACGAAGAGGACTTCGGCGGGTTCACAGAAGAGCTGCTCGTCACGCTGCTGGAGCTTTCCGGGTTGATCGGGTCGAAGTGCGCCGTGATGGTCGTATCGCTTACGACCGTGAAGCGCCTGGACGCGCTAGAATTACGGATATCGTCTTCCCAGTAGCTGAACTTGAAGCCATTGTCCGGGACAGCCGTCACCTTGACTTCTTCGCCGTAACTATATATACCGCTCTTGTTCAGGCCTTCCACGACGCCCCACCTGGAATCGTTCACCTTGGCCGTCACATGGTACCGGTTGGCTTCCCACTTGGCGAAGAAGATCTTGTCGCCGGCGTCCTTCGGTGAAATCACGGCGATAGAGTCGCCCTGGAACGATGCAGAAGTGTACCAGCCATGGAAGGAATGGCCCTCACGCGTAGGAACAGGCAGGACAACGCCTTCCCCGTACGTATAGGTCGTAGGCGCGTTCTCGAGCTTGCCACCGTTCACATTGAATACGATGGCAAATTCAGACTTCGTCACGAGAATCGGGTACTTGTCGCCCTGGGCCCATGGAGAGCCGTTCACGCCATTCTCGATAGCAGCGCCCTCACCGTCCTTCTGCACGTAGGCATGCAGCAGTTCGGCAACCGCGCCATTCTTGAATTTTTCCGCAGAAGCGGCCGTTCCAAACTTGCTCTCCGCAAGGCCTTCGACCGTTTCAAGGTAGAAGTTGTTCTCGGAGACAATCTTCTTGTTGTAGCCGCTATCCGCAAGCACATAGTCCATGTTGCCCTTGACGCTCACCTTGGAAAGTTCGCCAATGCTGTAGTTGTTCAGGAGTTTAAAGTTGACGTTCGAATTGATACGAACCACGATGCCGGAAACATACGTGAACTTGTTCGTGCCATCCGCTTCACTATAAACCTTGCCTGTATTGTAGTTGTTCGCAATCAAGACTTCGTAATCGTCACCGCTAGAGATGTCTCCAACAAGGCCGGCAGCATAAGACGTGATACCGCCGACAGTACCCTCGTTGTAGCTCCGCAACAGCGTGAACGTATTGTAGGCCTGTCCGACAAGGCCTCCACAGATACCGACACTGCCAGTGACATTTTCGGCCGATACATCACCGCGGTTAAAGCAGTTCATGATGCTGGTCGTACCCGAGGCATAGCCAATCAAGCCCCCCGTCCCATCAAAGCCGCCAGTAATCTTTGCCAAGTTGTAGCTATTCAAGACACTTGTCGTTGCATAAGCCTCAGCAGCCATGCCCCCTGCGCCATTCCTGGCTAGAATTAAGCCTTCACTATGGGAATCGGTAATCGAGAGCGTTCCATTGGAGTGTGCGACCAAGCCGCCGGCCGACTGATTACGAGCGTGTGCGACTCCCTTGAAATGGCAATTTTCAATCACGAGTTCCGCCGCAGGTGTCGAACCGGACTTTCCTTTAAGACTCAAGGCAAAGCCAGCGACATTACCTTTATCGGCAGCAAGGAATGCATCTTCGATGGTGAGATTCTTGATGACGGCCGGGAGGTAAACATTCTGCTCCCAATCGTACCTATCAGCAATGATTTCACCGAACATGGCCATGCCGCCAGTCTTCGCATCGCCATAGAGGCCCGAAATCGTATGGCCCTGGCCATCAAAGACTCCACCGAACTTCTTGATCGTTTCCCAAGACAGGAACGTCGTCACGTTCGCGCTATCCAGCGTACCGTCTTCGTTCAGCACATGTTCGTTCACCACGATATCCTTGGCAAGCTTGCCGCAAGCACTAGGATAGTTGAGGTTATAGAACATTCTATGCGTTCCGTTCACGTAGGCGGCATAGCCGAACAGCTCCGCGACATCCGTAATCTCGTAGCACATATCCGCCGAATCGAGTTTCGGCATCTTCAGCTTGAACCAGGCCGCATAATAAGTCTTGTCGCCGGTATCCGTGGCCGTAATCGCCGTAACGGGTTTACCTGAAAGTTCCGCATTATCGTACCAGCCGACAAAGATGTTGGTATCGAGCGAAAGCTTGGTCGGCAAAATCGCGCCAACGCCTTCCGTATAGAGCGTGACATTGCCGGAATCGACCTTGCCGCCATTCGTATTGAGCGTCACCTTGAACGTCTTCTGGAGCTTTGCCCAGAATTCCTTGTCGCCCGTGGCCAGCGAATCAATCGCCGTTACCGTAGCGCCTTCATATTGAGCATTGGCGTACCAGCCCATAAAGGTTGCGCCATCCTGGACTACGTTTGCAGGGAGGACCTTCTTGAAGCCCGAAACATAGTGGTCAAAATACCTTGCCGTGTCGCCCTCGAAGGTGTGAAACGTGACCTTGTACTTTTCGCCAAGCGAATTTTCGAGTTTGCCCGAAAGAACCGGATAATATTCCATACCCACGTTCTGGCCCCACACAGCGCCATTCTCGCCTTCGTGCAGGGCGAGCGCCACCGTGCCGTTGTTAAACTGCAACTCGGTCGCCGGGAGACCCGCCAATTCCTTGTTGCCCTGGGCGTTCAGGTAATAGGTGTTGGAAGCAATCAACGTCGAAGAAGTCAAACTTCCGCCAAAAAGGGCCCTGCTGCCCGTGGGCATAAGGCTCTTCGTCTTCCATACGCTATAGCAATTGGAAACGGTAGCCGTGGTATTCGAAGCCCAGTGGGCCACGATGCCCGCATAATTGAAGCTGCTCCCCAAAACGAGACCACGGTTATAGCAGTTCTCGATATCGAGAACGCCCTTGTAACCGACGCTACCCACGAGGCCACCGGCTCCCTGCGCGCTCATATAAGAATAGAGAGTCGATTCGGTATACACACCGGAAATCTTGGCATAGAAACCGGGAGAAGGGGGATTTCCAGACTTGGCGGGAACCACCTGGCCGACAACCGTTCCGAAATAATTCGCCTTGACTGCGAAATAGGAATCCACGAGGCCGAAGTCCTTCAATACGGCGTACTTGTCCTCCGATCCTCCAATGCCACCAAACAAACCGAACTTATCAAAAAAAGTAGAATCGTCATAGAACAGGCCCGAAATCACGTAGCCGTTTCCGTTGAACACGCCGGCAAAACTGTCAATCGGGTTCCACGGGATATAGTTCAGAGCCGCTTCGGGGTCCCTGAGCGTTCCGTCATCCTTCAGCACGTTCTGGTTCACATAGATATCGCCCGCGAGGTTCGCACAGGCATCCCTTTCCTTGGTATAGCCGTCGGTTCCGTTCACGATGGAGGCAAAGCCGTAAAGTTCCTGAGCCGTCGCGATGAGGTAGCAGCCGTCGGTAACCTTGGCCGGCTTCTTGATCTGGTACCACTTGGCGTAGAAGGTCTTGTCGCCGTTCTCCGTCTTGCCGATAGCCTTCACCCTGTTGCCGGTGAAGTCACTGTTCTCGTACCAGCCCGCAAACACGTAACCGCTACGGGAAACCTTTTTCGGGAGCATGGCCCCCACGGTTTCCGTATAGGTCTCGACCAGGCCGGAATCAATCGTACCGCCGTTCGTATTGTAGGTGATGCTGAAGCGCTTTTCGTACTTGCCCCAGTAACTGACATCTGCCGTCAGCGTCTTAGGCGTATGGACAACCGTATCTCCCGTTAGGCCGCTGTTCGCGTACCAGCCGAAGAATTCATACCCGTCGATATCTACGTCAGGAATCCTGTAGCTGTAACCGACAACCATGTCCTTCGTCTTGAGCTTGGTGCTGCCGTGATAGATGTTCATCTTTATCGTCTGGAGGGTTGCGCCCGTCAGAGAACCGCTGAAAGTCGGAAGCGGGTCAGTCCCCACCTTTTGCCCCCACACGGTACCATCGACCCCGCCTAGGTCGTAATGGCGCATCACCTGCGTAATGGCGCCGCTAGCCATCTCGGCTTCGCTCACGGACGTACCGACATGCTCGTTGTGGCCCGGTTCCACATAGAACACGTTCTCGATGATATTATTCGCGTTTTTAGTGTAGTTACCGAACAGGGACTTTATGGTGTTGGCCGTTGCCGTACCGACAATTGCACCCGAATTGTAGGCGTTGATCAAAGTAAACGTGTTAGAATTCTGGTTGCCGAACAACCCGCCGACATTCTTGGAGCCGACGATAGTTCCCGTATTGTACACGTTGTGGAATTCGGTGCGCACGCCAGTGTAGTTGGAGACCGCCCCCGCAATGCCGCCGGCATTATTCGTCGTCGACTCGACTCTCGAAGCATTGAAGCAGTTCTCGATGACGACCGGGAGCTTTTGCGCCCAGACACTCCCAACGAGGCCGCCCGCGGAGTAACCGGCACGGAAGAAGGAACCGATAACGCCGACATTCCTGATTTCGGCAGCAACGGGCTGGTAATACGACGACACCGCGCTATGGAACAACCCGGAGTAGGTCGCAGTCTCGCTAGAGTAATAGAGGCCCGAAACCGTATGCATCTGGCCGTCAAAATTTCCGTAGTAGGGGCCAATCATGGGCCATTTCGCGAAATTTGCCGTATCCGCCACGTTGAGCGAGCCGTCGGACTTGAGTACGTTCTGGTTCACCACGATGTCTTTCGTGAGCTTGCCGCACGCGGTAGAATCTTTGCTAAAGCCGTCCGTACCCTTCACGATGGCGGCGAAGCCGTACAGTTCAGCAGCATTAGAAATCTCGTAGCAGCCGTTTTTCAAAGATGGCTGTACAGGGGTGATGGTCGTCGCGGCAGTCGCAAACGCACAAGAAAGCGCAACCGACGCGCAAAAGAGGAATCCTTTGCTTTTAAGCATCTTTGTTACTCCTGATAGTAGATATATATCTAATTATACAAACTGCTTATTTATTGCAGTTTTGTGAAGACGTCCCCGCCATTTCGCGTTGTAAAACATTGCAATACAAATTTGGACAAAAAACGGGAATTTCAGGCAATCCGCCGGCGAGAACAGGCAAAAACGCGCAGACTAACCCGTAAATATATCGTTACCCCCTACTCATTTGTATATTTGTGGCATGGAAACAGCAAAGAACTCTTATACCGCCCGTATCGAAGTCCGCTACGCGGAAACCGACCAGATGGGGGTCGTGCACCACGCCGTTTACCCCGTATGGTTCGAACAGGCCAGAACAGAATTTTTCAGAGTCGCGGGAGCGAGCTACTCCCAGATGGAAGCCGACGGCTACATGAGCCCGGTGCTCGAACTCAACGTGCAATACAAGAACCCGACGCATTACGGTGAATTTGTGGATGTCGAAACGACCCTCGAGAGAGTCGGCAGCGTGCGCTTCAAGTTCAACTACAAAGTTTTCGTGGAAGGCAAGCTCTGCACCATCGGGTACTCCATCCACTGCCTGCTCAAGGACGGCAAGCCCACCAGGGACTTCCCCGCGGCGTTCACAAAGTTTTTCCCCGAAGGATAACCGATAGGAACGCAGACTGTCCGCGAGCTTTGACAGGTTTGAATTGACCAAAGGAGAGGCCTAAATCTATGGCAGAACAAGAAGAAACCGTCCAGATCCACATCAAGTCCCTAGACAAGACCATAGACTTCCCCGTCAGGAGTTCCGAGTTCTGCAATACCTGCAAGGGCACCGGGACAAAGGACAAGAAGCCGTGTCCGACCTGCTGCGGCTCCGGATGGATCAAGATGCTGGACTGCATTCGCTGCAACGGCACAATGCAAATCGAAAACGGCCTCAAGTGCAACATCTGCAAGGGAATGGGGACCATCTCCGAAGCCAAGACCAAGGATTTTCTCGAAGCCCGCCAGTTCTGCGAAGACTTTCAGAAAAAACCGGCAAAGACAATCCTGATTTGCCTCGCCTGCCTTGCGGCCCTCGGCGTCTGCTCCTACATTGTTTCCGGCTACGCATTTGTGGACCTCCGGCTGGTAAAGACATGGTTCGCCTACATCGCGCTCCTGGTGGGGTTCGTCGCCGGTTTCCGCATACTGACCTACCTCCACAAGATGAACGTAGGCTCCTACCTGCCGGTATCCAAAAAAATCGTGTTTGCCGGCGCCGTCATCGCTCTCGGTATCGCGGCCATCGTCATTCCCGGCCCCGTTGCCGGACGTTACCACTGGATCGAGAGTGAAGCACAGGAAGCCATCAGCGAAGCCGTATCGGAACACGAAGTTTTTTGCCAAAAAGTCAAAGTTTCGGGTAACGACGGCGATGTTTATCACGGAGTCGCCACGATTTCCGATGGCGAAGAACTCAAGGTAAACATCCACTACCGAAAAGTCAACGAGACCGGTCGCAAAATCGGCTACTCTATCGAAGTGGAACCCGTGGAATAAGATATGGAACAGCCGCTCGCCGAAAGACTGCGACCGCAGAACCTGGATGAATTTCTAGGCCAGAACAAGATTCTGGGCGAGCAGAGCCTATTGCGCCGAAGCCTGGAAAACGACACCGTCCCGAGCATGATTTTCTGGGGCCCTCCCGGTTGCGGCAAGACGAGCCTCGCCCACGTAATCCGCCAGAAGACCAAGAAGCGCTTCGTAGCGCTCTCCGCAGTCGCGAGCGGCGTGAAAGAAGTGAAGGAAGTCCTCGCTGACGCGCGCCAGATGAAAAAGGCCTTCCTGGACACGATCCTCTTCATCGACGAAATCCACCGATTCAACAAGGGCCAGCAAGACGCGTTGCTCGGTGCCGTGGAAGACGGCACCGTGACGCTTATCGGCGCGACTACCGAAAACCCGGGATTCGAAGTGAACGGCGCATTGCTGAGCCGCTGCCAGCTTATTCTGTTTGCGCCCCTCAGCAGCGACGACTTGCGCACGCTTATCTTCAGTGCACTCCGCGACCATCCGCGCGGCCTGCAGCTCAAGGACGTGGAAATCGAAGACGCCGTCGTGGACAAGCTCATCGCGCAGTCCGAAGGCGACGCGCGCTTCTTGCTGAACCAGCTCGAATGGATTGGCAAGAGCCTCGGCGACCGCAAGAAGATCGACGAGAAACTGCTGGAAGAATTCCAGTACAAGAAGCCCCTGCGCTACGACAAGAACGGCGAGGAGCACTACAACCTGATTTCGGCACTGCACAAGTCGGTGCGCGGAAGCGACCCCGACGCCGCCGTCTACTGGCTACACCGCATGCTGCAGGGCGGCGAAGACCCGCGGTTCATTCTGCGCAGGCTCATGCGCATGGCAATGGAAGACGTGGGCCTTGCAGACCCGAACGCGCTACTGCTTGCGACAAGCGCGAGAGAAGCGTACGACTTCATGGGCATACCCGAGGGCCTCATCGCGCTCGACGAGCTGGCGATATACCTCTCGCTCGCCCCGAAGAGCAACAGCCTCGAACTTGCGGGCATGGCGGCCGACAGCATTATCCAGCGGACAGGGACGTTGCCTGTACCGCGCGCATTCCGGAATTCCGTGACCCGCGTGGGCAAGCAGCTCGGTTACGGGAACGGGTACGAATACGACCACGACAGCCCGGGCGCCTATTCCGCGCAGGAACACCTGCCCAAGCAACTCGAAGGCACGGAAATTTACCGCCCGACAAATTACGGCAAGGAAAAGCTGCTGGCCGAAAGACTCGCGCAGCTAAAGCAAATTAAAAAAGAGAAGAAAGGATAAACTTCTGACCCTGACCTTCGTCAGGGTGACGAAAGGGATAAAATTCCGACCCTGTCCTGACCTGCGTCAGGATGACCAAGCGTCAGGGTGACGAAAGGGAGACAAGCGGGTTAGCCGTTTACGGCAAGCACGCTCCACCATTCGCCGCTGACGCGTTCTTCTTTCACCTTGAAGCCGGCTTCTTCGAACCAGCGCAGGATATATTCCTTTTCCGTGAGCAGCTGGCCCGAGATGATGAGCTCGCCGCCGGCGGCCAACAAGTCCTCGATATCGTCGCGCAACGGCCAGAGTTCACTCCGAATCATGTTGCACAGGATGACATCGAACTTGGTCCCGTCCTTGAACGCATCCAAAAAGCCGAGCACGCAGTCGCTCTCGCCGAAGCCGTTACGCTCGAAGTTTTCCGCTATGCAGGGAATAGTGAGCGGGTCGATTTCGGTACCTACCGCAAGGCGGGCGCCGCGGCGGCGGGCATACATCGCCAAAATGCCGGTTCCCGTCCCGATGTCGAGCACAGTCTTGCCCTTGAAATCAACCGATTCCATGAGCGTCGCGCAGCTGCTCGTAGTATCGTGCTCGCCGGTCCCGAAGGCAGTCTTCGCCTCGAGTTCCAGCACGACAGCCTGCGGGTCGTCGGGAGTAAATTCCACCCAAGGCGGGCGCACCCAAAGGTGCGGGCTCACGGAGACGGGCTGGGCGCGGTCACGCCACCACTTGTCCCAATCCTTCGCGGGCTCGTCGCTCAGCGTGAAATGGTACTGCGGGAACTCCGCCACGATGCGGTCGCGTTCGGCCTTGTCACCCGTATAAAAGCAAAAGTCCGTACGGCCCTCTTCTTTGGGGTCGAGTTCCTCGAGCGTCGCCACCCCCGCCTCGAAAAGCAGGTAGCTCGCGAGTTCAAAATCTTCGATAGGGCAATAGCCCTCCGCCTTGTACCATGTGTCAATTTTCTGCATATGGGAAAATTTAATAAATAAATGAAGCCGTCACTTCTTAGGCGTGAACGGATTGCTTCTCGTAAAGTATGTCCATCATGCCGTCAACCTCGTTCAGAAAGATTTCGTCGGTATACCCTTTTAAAGAGACATCTTTCGCGAAGTCCTTGTCAAGCAGTTTTTCAGCAGAAATATGGCACTTCACTGAAATACTTCTTCCACTTTTCAACAATCTCTTCGTTGCGCGCCTCAATAATCCTCAGAATGTTCTGTAAAACATGCGGGTTTATGCGGGAATTATTATTGGCTAAAAGACATTTTCCCGCTTGCGTTATCCAAATTTTTGTCGCATTTGCAGTGGGCGCGCCTTCTGAAACATGAACATGCACCGGTTCCAACGGCATATTTTCGTTGGACCAGAAATAAACCCAGAAGGAACCTATTTTAAAGATTTGCGGCATTGCTAAACCCGCCTTTCTGGGAAAATTCCATTATCAAATGAGCTGTAGACTCAATCACTTTCTTATAGCGATCGATTTCCTCATCTGAAAAACCGAATATATCTTCCCATGTATAGGAGGGTAAATAGCATGTTGCCCGATGGAAGCCGTCCTTTGCATCGGGCTTTTCGATATACACCTTGACACGACCGTCCTTGCCCATTTCAGAATGGACAATTTCCGCGTTATCATCAAGTGTCATAAAGGGGTACATCATATTGCTAAAAGGCAATATAATATTTTCTTGTACTGTTTGGCTAGTATTCTTCGGTTGCTCCCTGCGGGCCTGGTTTATCATTTGTTTCATGCCCTATATATTTGCAAGAACCGTGCCAAAGAAAAAGTGCCGTTTCCAAACGAAAAACGGCACTTCAAAAAATATCATCCGGTGATTAATCGCTTAAATCACTGATTTATTGAGTTTGAGCAGGGCGTTCCCCGGCTCGCCAACCCGATTGTCATGCCGGACCCAGTTCCGGCATCACCGTTTCACATCACCTCGCCGGGTCGGGCTCTGCTCGCCTACGGCTCATCGAGCCTCGCTGCGCGAGTCTCGCCGCACCGCGCGACGATCCCTAACGCATTTCTTTCAAAACAAACTATATTGTAAGAAAAAGGACATTTAATATGCAACAGGATAGACTTGGACGCGGACCATTCATTGAATTATTAAGCAATATCATCACTCAGAAAACAGACGCTCACGAAGGCTTTTCTTTCGCCATAGACGGCAAATGGGGCTGTGGGAAATCCTGGATTTTAAAGGAACTTGAGCAGAAACTAGAATCACAGAACTATTTAGTGATTCATTACAATTGCTGGGAAAACGAATACTACGAAGAACCTCTCGCCGCATTATTATCTGTCATTATTGAAAAATTGAGACAATTACAGAGTTCACTAACTGATAGAAATCAAAAAGATCGACTAAAAATTGCATTAACTTTTTTTGCAGAAGTCATTTCGACCATCCTGACGAATAAATTTGGTATAGGTTTTGACAACATCCTAGAATCTGGGAAAAAAGCGATTAAAAAAGATTCAGATTCTAGCATATCTACCACTTTTGATAACAATCAAAGTTTAAAAGAAGCTTTAAACAATGTTCGTGAACATCTTCTACAATTAAAAAACGTTTTATCAGAGAATGAAACTACGTATGCCAATATTATTATTGTAGTTGACGAACTTGACCGTTGCCTACCTGAATATGCAATAAAAGTCATGCAGCGACTGCATCATATATGTTTTGACACCGTATCGGATAAATACACCTTTATTCAGTTAGCAGCAATTAATAAAAGTGAATTACTCGGTTCCATTGCAAAAACCTTTGGGCGCGAATTCAACCTAATTCAAAAATATACAAGTCCAGACCAATACAAGCCCGGGAAAATTGTTTTTGACAATTTTGAGGAAACTCAAATTCAGTTTGGAAATTATTATTTCAAGAAATTCTTCCAAATGATCATCCCTGTTTCTAACGGAGAACAAATAGACAATCCCTTGTCACTTCTTGAAGGTTTTGATGAAAAATTTGATCAAAGTGACACCAATGGAAGAGAATATGTCGAAAGTTTTTTTACAGAGGTTCTTTCGTTCTTCCCCATGAGAACGAAATTAGAGTTAATACATCTGGTAAAGACCGCTCATGAGATAACAGCCTTAGATAGTTCTCTAGATAAGCACCTAAAATACAACACGTTGTGCATAGAGTTAATAGACTGTCTTTGCAAATCGATTTTAAAGAAAGGACTACCTCTAATAAAACACCACGGAAATCAAGATCAATCGCATAAATTGTATTTGCAAATTCCTGATTTATCCCATATTGAAGGAATTACCAATACATTTGCATTTGAACAATCTTTCGCTAAATGGAGTACATCCAACTGCGATGAAAGACTATATAGATCTGCAAGAAATACAAATTTCACAAAAGTTTATGAATTCGAATTATTGATGCCAGAATCGTATATAAAGCCATTTTACCACGCACAACGTGGATTAGAAACAAAAATTATCGGCAAAAATGTTCTTGAATCCGAAGTTACTTTCATCAAAGCTTTCCGAAAAACGCTTGATGCCCTAGTATAAACCGCAATAGGCTTATACTATTTACTTGTTCTCCTCGAAGTTTTCAACTTGTTCCATGACTTTGCTGAAAACTTCGGGGCTGTATTGTGGCGGGTAGCCGTTTTTCACTAGGCAAATCTTGATGTCAAGCTTTAACTGATTGCGGACATTCTGATTGTTAAGCCAGTCGGCAAACGATGACTTGGTATCAATGATTTCTTTTACCTTCTTTGCCAAAGCCTTGCATTTTTCATTTATAACAACGCCATCAATTTCCTTGTCTTCGCCATATTCAAAATTGTATTGGTCACGAAGGGCAAGCAAAATATCATAGAAAGCTTTTTCTTCAAAGGTAAGCCCAATCTTGCGGAAACTTTCGCGATTCTCATTCATCTGGCGTAAAATTTCAAGAGCCTGCGCAGTGGCGTTCTTGATAATTTCATCAGATGCATGTTCCTGCGTTTCGCCAGCTTCTTCGGCAGAAAGAGTTTTGCGCCGTTCGTGATATTCAGCGATAGTCCGTTCAAGCATTTCCTGGAACGACTGTGCCGCAATTTGGTTTATTTTTCCAAATTCCTTGATTTGCTTGCGAAGCATTTTCACCAAAAGTTCAAGCTTTGTCGCAGGCATCTTGACATCGGACAGTTTCTCATAGAATTCAGGACCGAAGATATTCTCTTCTTCGCCATTATCAAGAATGCTTTCCACCTTGTTGTACTTAAGCGCCTCTTCCACCATTTTGGCGACATTTCGGTTCATGGTATCAGTGTCAATATCACTCGTTCCACTCATTTTACGAACAAAGCCTGCAATAGCCATAAAGCATTGAGCCAGCGCAGATTCTTCTTCGCTCAAGTTTCCTGACGGAGAGCAGACATCAAACGCCATGCGCATACGCTTTACCACCTGCAAGAAATAATTCTTGAAAGAAACCTTTTGCGGCTTGTGCGCCCCATTTTGGCTTTCAGAATTGAGTTCCTGCGTAGAGGTAAATACATATTCCGCCGCTTTTGCTAACAACATGTACCGTTTTGCAGGGTCACAATTCGGATCTAAGAACGGTGAAACGTCGTAATCGACAAACAATCTCTTCAAGATTTCAAGTTCTTCCCTGAAAACAACCGTCGCCTGCTCCACATCGTCAACTGTCGGGGCAACAGAGGAATCACCGCCATAGATTTTCATCGCTTCACGCATATTGTCGCGAATGCCGATATAATCCACAATCAACCCGAAGTCTTTCCCCGGATTCTTACGGTTCACGCGACTTATGGTCTGGATAAGCATATGCTTTTTCAGCGGCTTGTCATTGTACATGTATGTAAGGCAGGGAACATCAAACCCTGTAATCCACATATCCACAACAATAACAATATGGAAATTCGACTTTTCCTCTTTAAAAGCGGCATCCATATCTTCGGAACGGGAATCGTTCTTGACACCCCCAAGATAATCATACATTTCTTTGGGGTCGTTGCTCCCGACACTAGAAACCATTGCCATAAACGGCATAGGCTTCAATTTTTTCAGTTCTTCTTCCGTCGCCACGACGCCATCAGGCGTTTTCTTTTCCACAAACCATTCCGGATACTTCGCCTTGAATTGAGTCAGCAAAGCATAGGCAATCGGGCGAGAAGAACAAACCACCATCGCTTTCTGAACCCTTTCGGGGTCCCCAGCACAACTAGATACATAATGGTCGTGAATATCAACGGCAAGGCGTTCCAAACGGGCGGGATCACCAAGAATCACTTCCATGGAACTCATCGCCTTTTTGCTTGCCTGAATATCTTCGGCTGTAGCGCCATCTTCGGCGCATTTTTTGTAGTAATCTTCGATTTCCTTGGCTTTCGCCTCATCTAGCAGGACCTTTGCTATTCGCGGATGATACTTAATAGGAACCGTCAACCCATCTGCAACAGCTTGGTCCATCGTGTAGCGGTCAATTTCATCACCAAAGGTCTGATATGTTTCTGCAATCGGCGTACCGGTAAAGCCAACGAAAGTTGCATGCGGGAACGCTTCGCGCAAAACCTTTGCATAAGGCTTCGAAAGCATAGCCCTCATGTTTTCGTCAACATCTTTGCTGAACTGAATTTTCTTGGAATGTTCCAGTTGCGTGCGGTGTGCCTCATCCGAAAAACAGATGATATTTGCGCGGTCATTAATCAAACCGATTTTATCATCTTCGCGGTCACAAAATTTCTGGATAGTGCAGATGTAAAAACCACCGCTTTCACGTGCACCCAATTCTTCACGCAGCATTGCTCGGTTCTTAACCACCTCAACAGCACCGAGATTCAAGAATTCTGTACTCTTGGTAAAGAGTTTTGCACCCTGTTTTTGCAATTCTTCGCGATCTACAATCATTACGATTGTCGGAGAGCCGATTTCCGGGATATCGGAACAACGGAGAGCCAATTGACGCGCCAAAAACGCCATCGTATAGGTTTTGCCGCATCCTGTAGCACCGAAATAGGTGCCGCCCCTGCCACTTTTTTCAACGACAGACTTGACGATGCTCTGTTTTAGCAAGCGCGAAGCAAAGAACTGCGGATAACGGCAAACGATTTCTTTTTCATCGTGGTCGTATTCGCTATCTTGGAAATAGATGTAATCGCGGAAGATTTCAAGGAAACGGACTGGGCTATAAACGCCTTTTATCATCGCTTCGGTTTCGGCAAAGGGCATTGTTGAAACTTTGTCGCCATCGTTTACGCGTCGCCAAGCGTAAAAGTGTTCGTATGGTGTACGGACGGTCCCAAGGCGTGTCTTTACGCCGTCAGAAATACATGCCAACGGGCAATAATGCAGAAGGTGCGGGATGTCGCGCCAGTAGCGGATATTGATTTGTTTCCATGCGTCATCGATTGTCGCGTTTGCATCGGCAGGATTTTTGAGTTCAATAACGCAAAGGGGCATTCCATTTACATAGAGTAATACATCGGGGCGACGATTTTCCTTTTTGCCATTATTGACGTATTCAATCGTAAGTTGGTTGACCACCCGGAAGATATTGTTTTCAGGGTGTTCAAAATCAATTAGCGGAATAGCTCTTGGTTCACCATTTTGCGGGGTAAACTGAACGCCATCAATGAGCCAACCATAAAATTTATGAAGCGTTGCAAAATCACTTTCGGCACCCACAAGGCGAATCGTATCGAATAGTTTTTCGACATCCTCACTGGACAAGTCAGGATTTGTCGTTTTCAAGTATTCCTTGACATCATCGGTATGGAGAACTTCCTTGATTTCTTTTCTGGCAAGTTTATTCCCTGGCAAATACAGCCAGCCTTCCGTTTCAAGGAAAGCGATAAAAGCGTATTCATAGTCGGACTCGCAGAAATGCCCATTGAAGTTAATCAATTTTGCCATGACTATTCCTCCAGCGAACCTTTGATAAGGATTGGGCAGATATCCTTTATCTGTTGTTTTAACTGTTCGTTAATGCGTTTGCGTTCGTTATAGACTTTGTAAATGTTGGCGATTGATTTTTGAACATTGATATCTGGAATGGGAATTTTAACAGAACACATTTCCGACCAATCAAATGTTTCACGAGCACTACCCCATGAATTAAAACGAGCGTAACGATCAAATTCATTTCGAGTAAAAAACATCATTAGATATTGCGGATTAAGCAAATCCACATCTTTAATTCTAAAAACGGTGTAAATAGACGAGACTAAACAACTTTCATTTGAATCATTAAAACCCAAAGCTACTTTATCACCTCGACGAGAAGTGTCTGCAACATAAACAAATTCATTTTGTTTTACTACTTTATAATTTTTCAAGCTAACACCTAGCATATCAGCTTTAGTATCTATAAAACTTTTTTCGGTTGATATTCCTCGTAAATTTTCAATATTCAGTTTTTCATCATCATTCCGCAAATCACTAGGTTCAAGATATTTTCCAATTTCCTGTTTGTCACATTCTTTTTTCAATTTATCTAAAAAGGCATCGCAGGTAAGTTTTAAATCATCAAGACCTTGTTCGTAGGATTTCTGGTTGGCAACCATCGACTCATAGATGTCTACATACTTTTGCTGTACTGTTATATCAGGAAGCGTGATGGATATATCACACATGTCTTTTATACTAAATTCAGGCCTTTGACTTCCAAAATTTCTAAACGTGACTTCTCTGCAAAATTCTTTACGACGAAAATAAATGAACAAATATGTCGGATCAATAAGTTTTTTTCCTTTTTCATTCAGATAAAATATTTGATATAAGTGAGATACTATGCACAATCCACTAGTACGATACGCTATGGAACCTAATTCTAATCGCGTTGGATTATAAACAAAAGCTCCATTTTTCACAATTTTATAAGGCTTTAAATCGACCTCAATTGGATTGCCCTTTGGTGATGCAAACACGCCCTGAGTATTTACACCTTCTATCAAATCCATTCCGTATTTCTGATCTCTGTTATTTATCGTCGATCGTTCAATCAATTCACCTAGCTTATACTTCTTCAGAGCCATAACCCATCCCCACTATTCAATGCCAAAACCAATGTTCTTAAACGCCTTTACTAGCATTTCCTGGCTCTGTTTTTCCGTAGCGAGCAAGGTTTTCATCTCACCTTGAATCCGCTTCATTTCTTTCTTGTAGTCAATATCCAAGTCGTGGTCTATAAATTCGATATACTTGCTTGGCGTAAGCGCCCAGCCTTTTTCTTCAATTTCCTTAATCCCTACACTACGATAAAGTTCCGGTACAGCATAGTTCGCGTCATCGGTTCCTTCATTTTGCCAGGTATGGTAAATACTCGCTGCTTTTTCAATTTGTTCTGTAACAAGGATTACCTTCTTCTTGTTTTCGTTCTTGACTGGATTTTCTGTCCATTGCCGCAAATCCATAAAGAGAATTTCGTGTTTACGGTTACGGAGTTTTCGACCTTTATATTTTCCACCATTCTTGTTCTGGTTCAAGATCCAAAGCGTCACACTGATATCCGTGGTAATGAATAATTCTCGCGGCAGAACAACAATCGCTTCAACTTTATCATTCTGAATGAGTTTTTTTCGGATTTCCACCGTATCTTCGTCATTCAAGGCGCCGTTTGCAAGCAAGAACCCCGCCACACCATCAGACGGCTTCAAGTGCGATAGCATATGCAAAATCCAGGCATAGTTGGCGTTGCTCTCCGGCGGCGTATCATAATCCGCCCAACGAGCATCATCTTTCAAGTTGTCATTATACCAACCTTTAAGGTTAAACGGCGGATTCGCCATGATATAATCAAAATAAACACCCCTATGCAAATCATTTATAAAAGTAGAGTCATTCGTGTCACCCAGATGGTGGCTCAAACCGCGCAAAGCAAGGTTCATCTTTGCAAGGCGGTAAGTAGCAGCATCCTTTTCTTGACCATAGATATTGATACGGTTGATATCCCCCTGCTTGGACTTGACCAGTTCCGCACTCTGGATAAACATGCCGCCCGAACCGCAGCACGGGTCGTAAAGTGTACCGTCGTAAGGTTCAATCATCGATGCAATCAGTTGAACAACATCGTGCGGCGTGTAGAATTCGCCTTCTTCCTTGGTGGCGTTCACCGCAAATTCTTTCAGGAAATATTCATAGACACGACCGATGAGGTCTTTTTCTTCGCCAAAGGTCTTATGGCTAATCTTGTTCACCTCGTCCACTAGTTTCTTAATGTCGTTAGCCGCAAGGTTGCGAGTCAAGAACGTTCCTTCAACAAAGCAGCCTTTTAGGTCTTTTGAGTCGGTCGCAATGCTATGCAGGGCAGCATCAAGCGCAGAGTTCAGTTTTGGAGCCGGAGTATTGATGATATTCGACCAACGAGCTTCGGGGGGCAGATTGTAAGTTCCATCGGCAAAAGAAACATCTTCAAAGAAGGCTGTTCTGATATTTTCATCATCGGGATCAAGTCCCTGTTCAAGTAAAGCCCCGCGCAATTTTGCAACACCATCATCGTATTTTTCACCAATGAAGCGCAAGAATACAAGCGTAAGCATCATGTCGCGCTTTTCGAAAAACGAACCTGAATTGCGGGCTGCCCGCAGAATGTCTCGACAATTAAAAAGGATATTGTCGATGTTAAGAGCCTTCTCGGTCGCCTTCTTCGCAGCCTTCTTTGCCATATCAGATGCACTCCATGTTGAAAGTGAACGAGTTCACTCTCGCAGGAGCCATGCGCCGGGCCTGGTTTCAGGAGCCGTTCAGCGGGCATAAGAAAAGGCGGGGAGCATTGCTACTCCTCGCCCGAAAGCGCGACATTTTCAAAAAAGAATACAACGACCCGCGATGGCGCTCCACGCGCCACCATCCCGAGCGGATACAGTACGCCCAGGACACAATACACCCGTGGCCTTCACGGGCGGTTGCGAGTAATTGTCTTATTCTCGTTGCAGAAAGTGTCGAAGTTTCAGATAGAGGAACAAGAGCAAAACTCAGCGAGTCCACTCCTGTTCGGCATCTACCCAGCTTTTTTAGGAAATAAAAAAGGCGTGGAGTTGAATGCGTCTACCTATCTGAGGCCTTCGACTGCCCGCAACGAATAAACGCAAACAACTCACGCCCCAAAAGGCCGCTTGCAACTAGGCCAATTGCCAAATAAAAACAATAAACCATGCAGCAAAACGATGCGGCAGGCCTAAGCCCGTCGCAGACGTGAGCGTCCGTCTTATCCTCGTTGCAGAAATTGTCGAAGTTTCAGATAGAGGACAAGAGAAAACTCTATTTTAACCATAATATAGATTATTCCGCTGACAAAAAATAACCCCAGAACAAGTCTGGGGCAAAAAAGAGGAATATTCGGACCTCCTTAAAGAAGTCCATGCTCCTTAAGAATCTTTTCGTACTTGTCGGCACGTGATTTCGCCTCATCTGCACGGGCCTCGGCCTCGTCGGCTCGTTTCTCGGCAGCATTAGCACGTTCGCGCTCGTTATACACAGCCTCGTCAATTTCCTGTTGCCAAGTCATATAGCGCTTCCTTGTTTCGTTGTCAGACAGATACCATTGCCGCTGGCGTTCAACAGCCAGCGTCCCCGCGGATGTCGCCTTGTTTGTCGCGAAGTATTCAAGATACTCCTTGATCGACTTCTCGGCAACATCCCTGTACTTACTGAATATATAAAAATTTTTCCAACATTGATCGCCCAATTCGTGTTCCGAGCGTCCGATTTCCAGATTCTTGAACTTGTAGACGGGCCGTCCCTGCCTGAAAATGTCGTCCGGGCAAATAAAGATTATGTACTGCTCCTTGAGGTTGCGGTAGGATTCACCCTTGTTCAAGGCCTCTGAGTCGCACAAGGCCTGGTAGTAGCGGGCGCGTTTCGGCAGTTCATGTGTGTCCTCTATCTGCATTTCAATATCAAATGTGCGGACGGTTTCGCCCTTGGGTCCCTGTTCCTTTACGAAGACATCGTATCGAACACCCTTGTTAAAAGGACTACTTTCGGTGGATTTCTCCGGTTCGGGTTCCTGAAGGTCAAAAATCTTGATGCCAAGGAGGGCTTCAAGGAACGGCTTCGCGATGTGCTTATGGCTGAACACCAGCGCGAACATGAAGCGGTTCGTGATGGGCAGTTCTTCGAACGGAATGTGGTTCGGTTCCATTATGCTCCTTTGTACGTACATGGCTGTCCGTACCTTTAGTCGTTAAACAAAAAAAAGAGCCGTTCCTATACCGATATAATAATACGATATAGAAAACGGCTCTTTTTGTGAGCGAATGGCCAGTTGTTCGCTAGCCAATGTTAATATAGCAAATGAATCGAAAGAAAAACCAAATCGGTAAAGGAAAGGCGCACCGGAAAACCGATGCGCCTTGTTTCTAGAGGTGTAATTTCGTTTGACTAATTATTCCACGATTTCGACTTTCTTGGCGCTGAGTTCCTTCGTATCGATGGAAGAAATCGTAGAACCGTCCGTGAGGGAAATCTTGCGGATTTCGGCAACGTCATACATAACGACCCAAGCAGTGTTGTTGTCAATGGCAACGATGTCCCAGGGATTGACCTTGTCTTCAAAGGCCTGCTGCCAAGCAACAGTCTTGGCGGTTGTATTTACCTTCGAGATGCTACCCTTACCCTTGCGGTCAAGCACGTACAATCCACCATTGACCCCTACGATTTTTGTATCGGTCGAGAAGGGAATGTTATTGTCACTGAGGCAAGAACCTTCTTCTTCATCTTCTTCAATCCAGTAAAGTTTGCCTGCGTTAGCAAAATCGCTGATATAGACAAATATCTCGCCGCCTGCAACGACAATACCAGCGGGCTGATAGCCCATCTCATCATCATAAAGGGCGGTGAGCTTCTTTCCATTATACGCGTACGCCACCATGGGGGTCAAATCAAAGAGGGATCCGCGGTCACCGATATAGGCAAGTTTCATTTTACTGTCATAGTAAATAGAACCGCTGGCATCGACAATGCCATCAATTTTCTTCACCGACTTGCTGGTCAAATCAACTTCGACAGCAGGGACATCTTGGTAGGCCCTGTAAACAGCAACATATGCCGTGCCAGAAACCTTGTCAACATCCATCATATACGCGCCACCGCCAAGCAGCGTACCGCTCACCCAAAGTTCAGACTTCTTGTTCTTCAGGTCAATCTTTTCGATACCGCGGTTTTCATCGGCATCAATACCCCATGTGACAGGATTGTATTCGCCCTGAGTACCCACATAAAGCGAGCCCTTCACCATCTTGATGGCCTGCGGGTTCTTGGTCACAAGCGGAATCGTATCAAGAAGAGTGCCATCGCTCAGTTTGAACAGGGCCACGAGACCATTCTCGTACTTCAGCAAGGACGAACCATCCGAATAAGAGCGCTGGAACACGGCGAACAGCGTGTCGCCAGAGACTTCGAGGTCGGCGGCGTTCGGCGTTTCAGAGAGGTAAGTAATTTTCAGTTCGACGGAGCTGCTGGACTGCACTTCTTCGGAAGAGCTGCTCACCACTTCGCTGGAAGAAGACTTCGCTTCGCTGGAGCTGGAGTTTGCGGAGCTGCTAGAGTTAGCCTTTTCAGAAGAGCTCGACTTGGCGGAGCTGCTGGAGTCCTTCTTTTCCGAGCTGCTGGACTTGTCGTCTTTCGCGCTGGAGCTGGACGTCGCCTTGCCCGAGCTGCTGGACTTTGCCTTGGAAGAACTGGAGGACTTGGCCTTCACAGAGCTGGAACTTTCGTCATCGTCGGAATCGCTGCTGACGATGTCATCTTCCAGACATTTCCCATCTTCAAGACAGGTCACGCTGGCGCCCGAACCGTTGTCGTCACCGCAAGCGCTCATGAAGAACGCAAGCGACATAGAAGCGAGTAATGTGAGTAGTTTTTTATTCATGGTTGCTTCCTTTTCTGGCTTTACGCATATTATGCGCGGGGGCTAGAACCCCTGTATGAGTGTAAACCTGTATTCCCGACCGGGCGCCGGATACGGCGTGTAGATATTGCGGTAGGTCTCATCCGAAATATTGTCCACGGCGAACATGATCCTAGTCTTTTTCCACGGCTGCCAAGCGAGCGAGGCGTTATAACGGGCAACGGGGGGCTGCCGCGTAAAATTCATGCGGTCGCTGAAAATCCGCGTCCTGTATGTAGCCTGGAACATGGCGCTCAAGTTGTAGGGCAAAAAGAACGTGCCCTCGGCAAAATAGCTGTGCACGGGTTCGCCCGGCAGCAGGTTCCCGTTATAGGCCTTGTTCACGCCGTCGTCACGCGGATTCTGGATAGTCCCGCGCAACACCGCCTGGAAGAATTTCACCGGACGGCTTTCCAGTTCGAGTTCCACCCCGCGAATAAGCGACTTGTCTATATTGAAGGCCTTCATCAGGTTGGTACTTATAACCCAGTATATTCCATTTTTTACATGATTTTCGAAATAGGTGGCGCGCAATACCGAGCGGTTCTTCGGGGTCGCAAGCGAGAGGCCAGCGGCAAAACGCAAGGCCGATTCATCCTTGAGCGTGGGGCTCGAAAGCATCCCCGGATACACGCCGTAGAGTTCCATCAACTGCGGCTGCCTGTAAAATCGCCCGAACGAAACGTTGCCGCCAATCCAGGAATTTTTCTTCCCGAACTTCGCCTGCACCATTCCCGCAAGGCTCAGGTCACGATCCGTAGCCTCGCTTACAGCGGCAGCGCCCGTAGTCATCAGGACCTGGCCGCCTCCGATATCGTCGTACGTCTTCAGGATGTTGCCTTCGGCGAACAACGAGAACCAATCCGTAAAGTTGTATTCCGCATTGCCCGCAATGGAACCCGCGAGGCGTTCCAGGCCAAAGCTCTCCAGCGTGCCGCGCGATTCCCAGAGTTCCGCGCTACCCGCAAGGCGCAAATACGCCTCGAACTTGTCCAGCAAGAGGTTCGCCGAAACCTCGGGAACCGCCCTGTAGCCCGCAAGCCCGTATTCCCTGAAATCCTTCGAGAGGTAGCCGATTTTATCGAGCGGGTAATACGACGAAGACGAATTCTTCTCGAACTTGCCGGTAACGCCCGCCGTCAGGAGCAGCACGTCGGCAATAGTCGGGAATTCCAGCCGGTACGCGACCTGCGCCATGTCGCCCGTAAATTCCGCCACATACGTCTGCAGGTCTTCCAGGCCCGGGTTCCCCGCCTGCGTGTGCATCGCGCTTGCAGACAGAATAGAGAAGAATCCGTTCCCGTGGAGCATGCGGTACTGGAAGCTGCCGGAATATTCCGTGAATTCCGCGTTCCTGCGCCTGTCCTTAAAATCATCCTCGTCGTTATAGAGGGTGCCGTTGCGGTTATCGAACTCGTAGTCGTTATCGCTGTGGCGCATGGATGCCGTCGCGGAGAACTGCACGCTGTCCTTGATACCCGCGGAAACCTGTACGGAACCTTCGAACGTGTTGTGAGAACCGTAACTCGCGATGACGCGCCCCCTCGGGGTCGAACCGCTATGCAGCGCATCCTTGGTCACGAAGTTTATCGCGCCGCCAATGCCCGAGCCGCCGAACTTCGCCGGGACCCTGTCCTTGTAAACCTCTATCCTCTCGATGTTGTTGAGGTCGATCGACCCCAGGTCGGCAGCGCCGCCGCCGGCATCGTTCAGGGGAATGCCGTCGATGCAAATCAGCACGTTACGCGCGGCAATCCCGCGGATGGATACCGTCTGGAAACTGCCCATGCCGCCCTGCTTGTAACCCTGGATGCCCGAAAGCGACGAAATGACTTCGGAAGCCGAAAGTCCGAGGCCCTCCCAAGCGGAAGGCGAAATTTCCATGTAATCCGTTCCCGGATTTTCCGTCTCGGCTATAGCGTAAGATTCGACCTGGGAAACGCCCAAATCCTGCACAGGCCCTTCCTGGGCATGCACGCCATGTGCCGAAGCACACGCAAAAACAACACCGCACAGCAGCGCGGGCAATTCGGACGATGTCACTCGCATCGGTCAAACCAGTGGCGCAAAGCGCCGATTGGACCCTACAGTTCTTCTGACTCGGGGATCGCTCTACTTCCAGCACCTTCACACGCGTACTCCCTTTCACGGTTTCCACGCATTGGTTCTTGCTGGTTTCGTCCTCCCTTACAGCGGCGGGACCGTTCCCGGATTTGCGCCGCCGGCATCCGCCGGTTTTGCAGCACGGGATTCTCTTACAGGTTTCGCTTTCGCGCCACCTGCAGCTTTTCACGGCATAGGGCCATTTGTCTAGAAATATAAAAAAAGGCGCCCATGTTTTCAATAAAATACATTCCGCAAGGAATTTGCCTGCCGCGGCCATTTTTAACGCACGTTTTGCGTAAAATAGATTATATTACTTACATGCTCTTTATTTACCAATTTCCAGACTGGACGAATTTCAGGTTCGACTCCGCACGCGTGCTCGACGCGCTCGGCAAGGCGCGTTTCAGCGAAGGCAGGCTCTCGGGACTCCTCACCTTCGCGGGCACAAAAGATTTCGAGACGGACCTCGTCGTCGAGGACATCGTCGCGAACTTCGCCATCGACGGAATCCAACTCGACAGCGACTCCGTCCGGGCGGACGTCGCGCTCCGCGCCCAGGGAAGCAGCGCCCACATCCAGAACTACATCGGCGCCATAGAGAACTACACGACTCCCCTGTCCCAGGAACGCCTATTCAACTGGCACGGTTCCATGACCGGCGGCAGGACGACTTCGTGGCGGGGCGGTTCAAGCGGTATCGACGCCAAGGGCGAAGGCCTGAATTTCTCGGGACCGGGGCCGGAACGCCTGCCCGCCGAAACGGAACACTTTTTGCGATGGTTCGAGAACTACCCCATGGACGGCACCATCAAGGCGGCCATCGCGCATTTCTGGTTCTTGACGCTGCGGCCTTTCGACAAGGCGAACGGGCGAATCGCGAGGGCCATCACCGCGCTGCAACTGAGCCGCGCGCAGAAATCCGCACGCATGCACTACGCCCTGAACCGCCAGATTTTAAAGAACCGCGAGGAATACCTCCGCACGCTGAACAGGGCGCAATGCGGCAACGGCGACCTCACGGAATGGATCCTCTGGTTCCTCGCGCAAATCGTGGAAGCGGTACAGACGAGCGAATCGGCGATTGAATTCGAGACGCGGCGTTTCCGCTACCTCGCGAGGCATTCGGGAGTGCAGACAACCGAAAGGGAACAGCGGCTCCTGAACGCGGCCCTCACGGGGGAACTCCCGAGGGACTTCACGGCGAAGGACGTGGCGGCCCTGTTCGGGACAAGCCACGATACCGCGCTCCGCGAAATACAAAGCCTTATAGGGAAAGGGCTCGTTGCCGCCAACAAGAAGGGCGGGCGCAGCCAGACCTACAGCGTCGTGGAGTAATCCCGCCTATATTGTATATATGTGTATTGCTGGCCTTAAACGGCGGGGCAATTTTTGCCGAACTTAAACAGCGCAGCATTTCTCAAAGACGCGTTTATTGAAGTTGTTAAACGGCGGGACGTATTTCGCAGGCTTTAAACGGCGAGACGTATTGTATTTCGCGGGTCTTAAACGGCGCCGCCGTTCTCGCGCATGCGTTTGCGGGCACGGGAACCCGGGCGGTTGCGGCGACGGTGCCTGTGGCCGTTTTCGGGCTGACCGCCATTGGACGATGCACCGTCAGGAACCACGTTGCCGGGCCGCGCATTATTAGCCTGCGCGTTACCGGGTTGCGCGTTGCCGGGCTGACCGCCGAAACGCTTCTCGCGGCCGTCTCCCGGGTGCTTTTCGCGGGCCGGCTTGCCGCTCGCCGGCTTTTCAAAACGCTTCTTCTCGCGGGATTTTTCAGCGCGGTTTTCCGCATCGCGGCGCGACATGCGACCGCGGGCATTGCGCATCTCGCTTTCCGCGGTTTCCTTCTGCGGGGGCGGCAGCTTCTCGTATATCGCCTGGTCGCCTTCCGGGATGCGGATGCGGGTCAGCTTCTCGATAGCGCGCAGGTCCTGTTCCTCGTCGGGCGAGCAGAACGAAATCGCTATGCCGTCCTTGCCAGCGCGGGCGGTACGGCCGATGCGATGCACGAACGTCTCGGGCACGTCGGGCAGATCGTAGTTGAACACGTGCGAAACGTCGTCCACGTCTATCCCGCGGGCGGCGATATCCGTCGCAACCAGCACGCGAATTTGTTCGCACTTGAAGTTCCCGAGGGCTTCCTGCCTCCTGTTCTGGCTCTTGTTCCCGTGAATCGCCGCGCACTTGATTCCCGCCTTTTCGAGCACGCGCGTTATTTTGTCTGCACCATGCTTGGTGCGGCTGAACACGAGCACCTTCTTCATTTCGGGGTGAGCGAGCAGGAGTTCCTTCAAAAGCGCTCCCTTGCGGCGCTTGTCGATGCGGTAGAGTTCCTGGCGGATGCGTTCTATCGGCGTGCTCTGCGGGGCCACTTCCACGTGCACCGGGTCCGGGCGGAGGATGGTCGATGCGAGTTTCGTGATGTCGTCGGGCATCGTCGCGCTAAAGAACAGGTTCTGGCGCACCTGCGGGAGCAGCGCCACCACCTTGCGGATATCGTGAATGAACCCCATGTCGAGCATGCGGTCGGCTTCATCGAGCACGAAGAATTCCAGGGCCTTCAGGGAGACCGCCTTCTGGTTGATAAGGTCGAGCAGGCGGCCCGGAGTCGCCACCAGCACGTCCACGCCGCGCACGAGGTTCCTCTTCTGCGGGGCATCGTTCACGCCGCCAAATATGCAGGCGGTCGAAATCGCGGTGAACTGCGCATACTGCTTGAAACAGTCTTCCACCTGGATGGCGAGCTCGCGTGTCGGCAGCAAAATGAGCGCACGGCAGGTCTTCGGCGCGCGGAATTTCCCGGAATCGAGCAGGCGCTGCAGAATCGGGAGCGCGAAGGCCGCCGTCTTGCCGGTGCCCGTTTGGGCAATTCCCAGCAAATCCCGCCCTTCCAGGAGGCTAGGAATCGATTTTTCCTGGATCGGAGTGGGCTGTTCGTAGCCGACAGCGCGCACCGCACGCTGCAGAGGATTTGCGAGGGGAAGGTCGGAAAATAGCATAATTGGCGCCAAATGTAGAAAAAAAGGGGGGTCGCAACAATTAAATAACCATTTTTTGCGAATAGGGGAGTTGAAAAATAACATTTTTTGTGTTAATTTTCATAAGCAAATCTCCTTTAACCCCCTCTAAAACATGGAAGATTCGCTGCTAGTATCTGTCATAGACAGTGTCGTCGCCTTTCATGTATCGGCGGGCGGCAACTCGGGCACCTCTGCGTTAGCCCAATGCCTCATCGCCCTGTTCGGGGCCCTGGGCGGGGGTTTGGCATCGGCCCTCATGGCGTATTTCCTGGGAAAACGGTACGAAAGGATGCTGCTCGAAAACGACGAGCGCAGAAACAGGCTCGCCATGGAACTCGAAAGGCAGCGCGCAGATTTGCAGCAGCAACTCGAAGAAAAGCGCGACAAGCGCCAGAACGCAAAAGAACTGCTTCAGGTGCTTTCAAAGTTCTCCGACAGGATTTTAGAAGCCGACAAGAACTCCGTGTTCATCGCAATGCAGATGACCCAGCCGAACAAGCAGAAGGAAGTTACCGAATTCGGCGCCCTCGTCGAAAAAATCGAATTCCTGTGGCAGCAAAACGGCTTTTTGCTCGACGCGACTTTCGCGAACGGCATCCAGAAAATCTTCCGCCTCATGTTCCTCTACAGGGACTGCGCCATGCGCTGCACCATGTTCGCCATGATGCCCGGGCAGCAGAAGCAAATCCAGCCCATCATTTCGAACTGCAACTATTACCGCAAGCTCTGGAATGACGAGTGGGACAAAATCAACGAGCAGATGAAAAAAATAAAGAACTCGATGTTCTAGACACCGAGTTCTCATAATCAAAAAGATTCGGACAAACGATAATAGCTCAGGTCTGGATCCTTCGACTTCACTACGTTCCGCTCAGGATGACACTTGCGTGTCATTTCTGCAGGTTCAAGCTCGCATTCGCGGCTCCGTACAAACTAATGCTGTAATCCTTGATGATATACACCGGGATCTTGTTCAGGAGCGGACGGATGTTCGGGTTGTAGTTCTTTTCGAAATACTTCATGAACAAACTATCGCGTTCGAGCCAGCGCAAGTCCTTCTGCACGGTACCGCCGGCCAGGTAAAGGCCGCCCAGCGGGAGGAACAGCGTAGAGGCGTCGCTCGCAAAGCGGGCAAGCATCTTCACGAACAGGCGCATCATCTCGGCCGCGACCGGGTCGGTATCGCTCGCGCGGCTGATGTACTTCGGACGGTCGTTCGGTTCGGTCTCCTCGATCTTCTTGAAGGCCTCGTTATCGGGAACGCCGCGGGTTTCCTTCCACCATTCGTACATGTTGCGCAGCCCCATGCCCGACACGAGCGGTTCCACGCCGGGGACGCAACCAATCTTCTTTTCCATGTAGTCATGGAATTCCTGCGAGTCCTTGTCGAACGGGGCGAACGTGGAGTGGCCACCTTCGGAGCAGGCCGGGATGTACTTCTCGCCGTCGAAGGCAAGGAAGCCCACGCCCATGCCGGTACCCGGGCCAATAACCGCCTTGGTCGCCTTCTGCGGGGCGGGCTGGCTGCCGTCGGTATGCGTGAGCTTGAAAATCTGCTTGGGATCGTCCACGTCGAGCGTCGGGATGCCGTAGCTTATCGCCATGAAGTCGTTGATGACAAGCGTCGGGATGCCGATGGCCGCGGTAAGCGCTTCACCGTCCACGCTCCACGGGAGGTTCGTCATCACGCACTTGTTGTTCGCCACAGGGCCAGCGGCGCTGATGCACACGTGGCTGGGCTTGAGGTCGGCACGGGATTCCGTAGCGAGCTTCAGCGTCTCGCAGATCGGGGCTTCGAGACCGTCGATATCCTTGCTGGGGCAAACCGTTTCGAGAATCAGCGTGAACTTGCCATCCTTGTAGCCAACAAGGCCAAGGTTCGTGTTGGTACCGCCAATATCGCCCGCCAGAACGAGGCGATCAAACTTTGCATCGGGATTAAGCCATTTGATTTCCATAAAAACTCCGGGTTTTCGACTTGCGAATATAGGAAATTTCTGGACACTGCGCGGCAAAACAGCATTTTTTACGACCCCGTATGACAGCCGATAGATGGTTCGCCACGCCCCCCGAACACCCCCGCTTCCAAAACATACAGAAAAATGTTTTTTTTATTACTCTCGAAAAATTTTTCGGCCGATTTTCGGGTGTTTAGGGAAAAAATCTCAAATTGACAAAAGAGTCTAATCCCCTCACGGTAGCAAAACATTGTATTACTTTGTTCTTCATTCCGCATTACATATCAGTTCTATATTATACAACATTGTTACGTTATTAGTAAAATTATGATAAATTTAAACATTTATTCTAAAAATTTTCTTTTGTTATATTTTCGCAAGTTTGTATTCAGAGAATACTTTCGTTCAACCCCTACCTAGGAAAAAGATGAAAAAGATAATCCTATCCTTATTATTCCTCTGCTCCTTCGTATTCGCTCAGGCGGGAATCCACGTCGAAGCGTACGACGAGCAGCAAACCAACGCACGTCAGGCAACAATCAGATTGCGTGTCGTCAACAGCACCGAACAGACGTTTAATAACGTCCGGTTGACATACTATCTGTATAAAGAGGCCAACCGCGGTATTGAAATTCATCCCTACTACACGCCTTCGGCAACTGTTCACCACGAAACAAACGGCGACCAGGTTGAAATCAATATTGATATTCCGACCCTCGCTCCGGGTGTGTTCCCCAACTCCTCCGGCATGAACATCGGTATCAATTACACCGACTGGCAAGCCTTTGACAAGACCGCCAGCGTGAGCTACCCCAACTCCAGCAGCTTTGTCGTCGACAACAACATCGCCATCTTCATCGATGGCCAGCCCTACCAAGTGGTAGGCCCCGTGCTCACGGATCCGGCCCAGCCCCGCTTCGTCGGTGTGCAGCCTGAAATTTCCTCCTACCGTGCAGCATGGGTCGAAATTTCCAACTTCGACAACGACAACAAGAACTCCCTGAACGGGTTCTACATCAAGGATGCGAGCGGCAGCACGCTCTCCCTTGACGGCAAGGAACTCCCCAAGGGCCAGAAGTTGATCATCTGCAACACGGACAGCAAGTACTGCCCCACCGCAGACATTCAAATCATCTCGACCGAACTCGCTTTCGGCCTGGATGGTGAACTTACCCTCTACAACGCAAACAACGAACCGGTCGATTATGTGGCCTGGGGTACGGTTGGCCCGAACGCTGCGGCAGTCGCTTCTGCAAACAGCGCCCTGAACACCAACGAATACCTGAAAACCCACTACGACGAATTCGAACTGGGCAGCAACTACTACGGAACCGGCGACTTCTACCGCGCCATCGTTTCCGAAACCCAGAACACCGTCAAGGAATGGAAGCTCTTCTCGGCCAAGGAAATCGAGAAGAACGCTGAATCCACTCCCGACCCCAAGCCGCTTTCCCTCTCCGACGGCTCTATCGTCACCCTGTTTGAAGGCGAAGAGATGGTCTTCTCCTGGATTGCCGTCAAGGGCGCCAAGAAGTACATCCTCACCGTAATCAACGACGTCACAAACGAAGTTGCAGCCCAGGTCACCACGGCATACACCAGTGTTTCCGTGTTCCTGCAGCCGGGTACCTATAGGTGGACTGTCGAAGCCTCGCAGACCGGCGACTTCGAAACCTCCCTCGAATCTCTCATCGCTCACAAGGACGATCTCACCGAGCTCACTATCAGAACCCGCGTGTTCTCCGACGATCACATCGTCTACAACCTCCACGTGGACCCGCTCGCCGCCAGAAGGGACTCCTACCTTCTCGACCTCCAGTGGGGTGAGATGTTCAACGAAAAGAGAGGCGGAATGCCGCACAATCTTTCCGCGTACTACGACAATTATCACCAGCTTCAGTTCTCCGATCCGAACGAAAAAGGGTACGACTATGAAGAAAGCTGGAGATGCTGGATTGTCAGCGCCGTCATGCTGAACCACTACTACGGCGGCACCATCACCCAGGATGAAATCAAGGTTCGCGTCAAGGGCAATCCGAACGATATGTACCTCGACGCCTTCCCGCACGGATCAAGAGGCGGCGGATATGTTTCCGACGTAAACGAAGCCCTGCAAATTGCGTTGAATGTTCCCCAGGAAAAACTGCATTACCTGCCGGGACGTCCGGATGAGACCTACTTGATTGACGCCCTTAGCCAAGGCCGTCCCATCTATATTTGGCAATACAGCCATATCATGACCATTGACGCAGTGCGTCTGGATCCCGAATTGGGCGTTTACGAATTCCGCTTTATCAACGTTGACAACAATGGTAGATATGAATGGCGTGTCTTTGAAAAAGAATCCTCCATCCGCTTCACTTGGATTCCGTCCGACGTCACCAACGCTCAGAATTCCGACCCGGCAATCGAAAACGACTCGGATGGCGACGGACTCTACGACTACGACGAAATCAACCGCTTCCATACCAAGGTCGACAAGGAAGACTCCGATGGCGACGAGGTCAATGACCGCGAAGAAATCCTTTCTTACACGCTTCGCAACAAGAAAGAATATGAATCGACATTCCTCACCAGCGATCCGCTCGCCAATGTCGATGGCGACGAATTCCGCGCCGAACTGGACTACGACTCCGACAACGGAGGCGCAAAGGACGGTGATGAAGACCTGAACCACGACGGTATTTTCGACGAAGGCGAAACCGATCCGTACAAAGCAAGCGACGATCCGGGCATCAGTACCCCGGAACCGTCTGATCTTCCGGAAATCTACGCCATCTCGACCCTCATCTTCAGGCAGCAGACCAACTGCACCAAGGATAACGGGGGCTACTGCGATTTGGCCGCCGCCGGCATCCAGTCCAACTACTACAACAATATGATTATCGGTGATGAAAACCATGTCGGTGCGCTCCATACTCTTGGAACCATTTACTTCCAGCATGGCATCCAGGTTCACGGGGACATCAACCTCTACGGCTCCGATGCGAAGGTTGCTGAAAATTCCTCCATGTTCTGGTACCTCGTTGGCGGTGAAGTGGTCAACCGTACTGTAGCCGAATTCAACGAAACCTTCCCGACCGTCATTGACGTGTTCGGATTCCAGGAAGAACGCCAGCCGATTTACGTCGGCAACGGACAAACGTTGACGCTGGAAGCAGGTGTCAAGTACGGAACCATCATCGTCGGTTACAACGGAACGCTTATCATCCCGGCTGGCGAATTCTACGTCAAGAATCTCCAGTTGCAGGACTACGGCAAGGTCAAGTTCTCTCAGCCCGGCCAGCAGACCATCCTGCATATCGATGGCGAATTCTTCTGGCGCGCACCGATGGATCACAGCGAGCAGGAACTCAAGACCATCGCAAGCAGCTTCGAAGTTCTTATCAGCACCCAGAACAGGGACTACTTTATCAATAAGACCTTCGCTGGCCGCATTGTTGCCCCGTACTCCAATGTGTACATCGAGACAAATCAGGGGGCTACTTTCTATGGAAGCATCACCGCTTTCAACATAGAAGCCCGCAATTTTGCTAACATTAAGGTTATACCTTACGCAAGCAATAACTAGTTCAAAATAGGAGTGACTATGAACTACGCACCAGCTTTAATGATAGGCATCCTTGCCGCGAACTTATATGCGGCAGATTGCACCATCAATTACGAAGGCGGAAATTCCAGTGCCGATGCCAATTCCGGTTATCCGGCGACTGCACTCTACCTTTTTGAAGGCGATTACCTCGATCTTTCCAAGATGGATAAGAGGGAACCTGCCGTCGTGAACGTTTCAGGCAATGATACCGCATGGGTGTACAGATCCGAACTGGATTCCACCATGATCGTTATCGTTACTGAAAAAGTGGTAAAGGTGGCGCGTGTTCCTTACTCCTCCAACTTGGACGACGCTGTGGACTCGCTCTTCTCCATACATCACTACGATGTATACAAAGACGAGTTCTCTCGCCTTCAGAAGGCCGGCGTTTTCAAAGGAACGGCGGAACAAGCTGATTCCCTCGTCGAACATGTGTTCAATTTGTGTAAAGTCTATTATTTCAAGGAAATGGGCAACACCGGTTGCGAATTCAATCCTCCTGAACTCCGAGAAAGAAGAAATGGAGGAAAGGATATGGACTACGCTACTGTTCCGCTGGCATTCTTAGCAGTCGCTGCAGATTTCAGGCCGCTTCTCGACACGATAAATGTCTGTACGGAACTCAAGTATCCAGGTGCGCCCGACACGACCCAAGTCACGCCCCCCGATACGACTAAAGTCCCCGACACGACCAAAACAGAGTCTCTCCAGGGAATGGGCAAAGCCGCACCGGGCCTGTCCTTTCTGAAGATCAAGCCCAGGCACTACCATGTCGGCAACGTTCTGAAGGGAACGTCCTACAAGGTGTTCAGTACCAACGGGCAGTTGCTGGAACAGGGAATCTTTACAGGCAACGTATTCGTGGCCCCGGCCATTCCCGTCATCTTGCAAGTCAACGGGAAAGAGACGCTGTTCTTGAAATAGCGGTCCGAACACACCAGTATTCAACAAACGCCTGCCTGTGCGCAGGCGTTTTCTTTTATCTGCATGATACGAACCGTGAATAATGGTATATTTTAGTGAGAAAAACTTAGGAGAAATATGAGAATCCGCGATTTCAGAACAATTCAATACTTCGCATGTCTATCTTTGGGCGCAGTCGCATTTACTGCATGCGGAGATGACGAGTTCACCCCGATTTCAAAGGACCGCGGGTACGAATACTCGATCAAGTCCAAATCGGATTTCGCGGACATCCCCTGCAACGAAAAGCGCGAAGGCCGCGAGGCTGTTGTCGGTCGCGACAAGGACAGCTATATCTGCAAATTCGACTACCGCGATTCCGCGTACATCTGGATTGGTGACACAGACACGCTCACCGCGGAGGGCAGGGACTTCAAACGAGCAGAAAGTTCCAGCAGCTACTCCTCAAGCTACAGTTCTTCAAGCAGCCAATCCTCGGGTTCCACCATCAGTTATGGGACAATGAAGGATTCACGCGACGGCCAGACATACAAGACGGTGGTAGTCGACGGCGTAACCTGGATGGCCGAAAACCTGAACTACGCCGAACACGAAACAGGGGCATCCAGTTGTTACAGCAACATTGACCAGTATTGCGAAACATACGGTCGTCTGTACAGCCGCGACGCGGCAATGAACAGCACCTCGTGCGAATACCAAATGTCTTGCGATTTGGGCGAAGGTCCCATACAGGGAGTCTGCCCGAGCGGTTGGCATATCCCGACAAAAGCAGAAGTGCAAAGCCTGCTGGATTACATCAGTTCCCCATCGGCATTGAGGTCGACCGGATCGAGCTGGAGCTACCCGGGAACAGACGAGTACGGACTTTCCTTCCTGGGCGCCGGCAACTGGAGCGACGGTACTTTCGAGGACATCCGCAAATACGAAGTCATGTGGATATACATACCCAGCAGCCTCCAGTATTTCCTCTTGATTTCTGGTTCTTCTGACAATGCGGAAATCTGGGATCACTCTTCGAACAAATACTACGGCACCGTCCGCTGCATAAAGGGCGACGGAGTTGCTCCGGCCAGTTCTTCCAGCCTGTCATCAAGCAGCTATTCCAGTTCGTCACAGCGCAGCAGTTCCTCGCAATACCAGGAAATCACCGAACCCCTCCTGGAAGAAGCCGGCACTCAGTTCAACCCGGACATCGAATATGGCACCCTGACCGATACCCGTGACGGCAAGACTTACAAGACGGTGGAAGTCGACGGCGTAACCTGGATGGCCGAAAATCTGAACTACGCAGGCAACGAAGTCGGAGAATCAGTCTGCTTCAACGACGATGACAACTTCTGCAAAATTTATGGACGCCTGTACAGCCGTGACGCAGCGATGAATTCCAGCGATTGCGCTTTTAAAGGATCATGCAATTTAGGCTCCGATCCAATTCAGGGTGTCTGCCCAGACGGCTGGCACATCCCGACAAAAAGCGAGGCGCAGGACCTCGTGGACTTTGTAAGTGGTCAGTCGCGCCCGCTGAGGTCAGCCAAGGGCTGGAAAGCAAGCCTTACATCCGGATTAGATACCTACGGACTTTCCTTCCTGGGCGCCGGAGCTTATCGAGTCAATGAAGAATTCACTTATTTGGGTGAATATGATTTTGTATGGGCCTATTATGCATCTTCGGACCAATACTACATTATAATAAGGGGATCAAGAGGCGATACGGAAGTTTGGGACAACAGCGGCACCGAACTTTACAACACAGTCCGCTGCATAAAGGATTAGTCTATGTATAAAAATGCACTGAGTATTGCCCCTTTTGTTTTTAGCGCAATCGCATTTACTGCGTGCGGAGATGATGACAGTTTCGCCCCGATTTCAAAGGACCGCGGGTACGATTACTCAATCAAGTCCAAATCGGATTTCGCAGACATCCCCTGCAACGAAAAGCGCGAAGGCCGCGAGGCGGTCGTCGGTCGCGACAAGGACAGCTACATCTGCAAGTTCGACTACAGCGATTCCGCGTACATCTGGATTGGCGACACAGACACGCTCACCGCTGAGGGCAGGGAGTTCAAACGAGCAGAAAGTTCCAGCAGCTCCGACGACGAAGATGAATCCAGCAGCTCACGCAATTCAAGCAGTTCGCAGTCTTCCAGCTCTAGATCTTCGAGTAGTTATTCAAGTTCATCGTCGAGCAGTAGTTCCTCGAGCTATAGTTCCTCAAGTTACAGTTCCTCGAGTTACAGTTCTTCGAGCAACAGCTCTTCAAGCAGCCTAACCCCGTACACCAAGGAATCGCACTTCAACCCGGACATCGATTACGGGACAATGAAGGATCCGCGCGACGGCAAGACTTACAGGACCGTGGTAGTTGACGGTGTAACCTGGATGGCCGAAAACCTGAACTACGCCGGACACGAAATAGGGGAATCCAGTTGTTACGCCAAAGATGACGAGTATTGCGAACTATACGGTCGCCTGTACAGCCGCGATGCGGTAATGAATTCCACCAGTTGCGTCTATGGCGTTTCATGCAATTTGGGCTCCGATCCCATCCAGGGAATCTGCCCGGACGGTTGGCACATTCCGACAAAACCCGAAGTGCAAAGCCTGCTGGATTACATCAGCCCCGAATCGGCATTGAAGTCGGCCGGATCGAATTGGAACTATCCGGGAACAGACGCGTACGGACTTTCCTTCGTGGGTGCCGGTAACTGGGACAACGGCACTTTCGAGGACATCCACAAATACGAAGTCATGTGGATGTACGCACCTGGCATCGCCCAGTATTTCCTCTTGATTTCTGGTTCTTCCGGAGATGCGGAAATCTGGGATTACTCTTCAAGCAAATACTACAGCACCGTCCGTTGCATAAAGGGTGACGGAGTTGTTCCGGCCAGTTCTTCCAGCCTGTCATCGAGCAGCTATTCCAGTTCCTCGCTACACCAGGAAATCACCGAACCCCTCCTGGAAGCAGGCGACCAGTTCAATCCGACTATCGATTACGGCACCCTGACCGATACCCGTGACGGCAAGACTTACAAGACCGTGGTAGTCGACGGCGTAACCTGGATGGCCGAAAACCTGAACTACGCAGACAACGAAATTGGAGTATCCACCTGTTTCAACAACGAAGACCGTTTCTGCGAAATTTATGGGCGCCTGTACAGCCGCGATGCAGCGTTAAATTCCAGCAAATGCGCTTTTGGAGAAACATGCAATTTAGGTTACGCTCCAATTCAAGGAATCTGCCCCGACGGGTGGCATATTCCGTCAGAGAGCGAGGCGAATTCCATTACAGAACTTACAGGAGGAGTATTGAGCCCATTGATATCGGCAGAGGGCTGGAGATCAGACATTACGCCCGGGACAGATAGATACGGACTTTCCTTTGTGGCTGCCGGTTGTTATGCCTCCAGAGGCAATAGTTTCAGTAGCTTGGGTGATTATTCATACTTCTGGTATTACACGAACACAAAGCAATCTTACCTCTTGTTAAGAGGACACGAAAACAACGCAATCACCTTTAATTACAGCGACTCTGAACTCTATACCTCAGTCCGCTGCATAAAGGATTAATCTATGTATAAAAATGCACTGGGCGTAGTCCCCCTTGTTTTTAGCGCAATCATTTTTAATGCTTGCGGCGATGATGACAGTTTCGCCCCGATTTCAAAGGACCGCGGGTACGAATACTCGATCAAGTCCAAATCGGATTTCGCGGACATCCCCTGCAACGAAAGGCGCGAAGGCCGCGAGGCTGTAGTCGGTCGCGACAAGGACAGCTACGTCTGCAAGTTCGACTACCGCGATTCCGCGTATATCTGGATTGGCGACACAGACACGCTCACCGCGGAGGGCAGGGACTTCAAACGAGCAGAAAGTTCCAGCAGCTCCGACGACGAAGATGCGTCCAGCAGTTCGCAGTCTTCCAGCTCTAGATCTTCGAGTAGTTATTCAAGTTCATCGTCGAGCAGTAGTTCCTCGAGCTATAGTTCTTCGAGCAGCCTATCCTCGAGTTCCATCATCAGTTACGGGACAATGAAGGATTCGCGCGACGGCAAGACTTATAAGACCGTGGTAGTCGACGGCGTAACCTGGATGGCTGAAAACCTGAACTACGCCGACCATGAAATAGGGGAATCCAGTTGTTACAGCAACAGTGACAGCAATTGCGAACTATACGGTCGCCTGTACAGCCGCGACGCGGCAATGAACAGCGCCTCGTGCGAATACCAAAAGAATTGCGATTTAGGCGAAGGTCCCATACAGGGCGTCTGCCCGAGCGGTTGGCATATCCCGACAAAAACAGAAGTGCAAAGCCTGCTGGATTACATCAGTTCCCCATCGGCATTGAGGTCGGCCGGATCGAGCTGGAACTACCCGGGAACAGACGACTACGGACTTTCCTTCCTGGGCGCAGGCAACGGGAGCGACAGCTATTTCGAGGACCTCCACAAATACGAAGTCATGTGGATATACATACCTAGCAGCCTCCAGTATTTCCTCTTGATTTCTGGTTCTTCTGACAATGCGGAAATCTGGGATCACTCTTCGAACAAATACTACAGCACCGTCCGCTGCATAAAGGGCGACGGGGTTGTTCCAGCCAGTTCTTCCAGCCTGTCATCGAGCAGTTACTCATCGAGTAGTTACTCATCGAGCAGCTATTCCAGTTCATCACTGCGCAGCAGTTCTTCGAGAAAAAAACAAGACGTCGAACCCTTCCTAGAAGAGGCCGGCACTCAGTTCAATCCGTCTATCGAATACGGCACCCTGACCGATACCCGTGACGGCAAGACTTACAAGACCGTAGAAGTCGAGGGCGCGACCTGGATGGCCGAAAACCTGAACTACGCAGGCAACGAAATAGGAGAATCCTTCTGCTTCAACGACGAAGACCGCTACTGCGAACTTTACGGGCGCCTGTACAGCCGCGACGCGGCAATGAACGACAGCAAATGCGACAAAACCAGTTGCGACCTGGGCGATGCTCCTATACAGGGCATATGCCCCAGCGGCTGGCACATTCCGTCAGAATCCGAAATGTTAAACCTGTTAAGCCTCGCGGGCAATAAGGCCCTGCCACTGATATCGGCGGAGAGCTGGAAATCGTCTATAGCATCGGGAAGCAACAATCTTGGGCTATCCCTGATCGGGGCCGGAGACTACGACTCTAGTAAGCATTTCGAGCACCTCGGCGAAGATGCCTTCGTATGGGTTTATAGCGATGGCGGCCAGACTTATTTTTTAATCCGAGTCTCCGATAACCATGCAGCGGTCTTTCAGTATACCAGCACACAAATGCACATCAGCGTACGTTGCGTGAAGGACTAATTTACATCAATTAAGAGTATGGGTCCGGCGGGTATAACGCCGGACTTTTTAATTTTTCTCGAATTCCAAAATATCGGCCTGAACGGTGATGTCGTCGGGGAAATACTTCTGTGCGACTTTCAACAGGCGCAGCGCCTCGTCATCGCGCTTTTCGGCGTGAGCGTCGTAGGCCATGTTCTTGAAACCGAAAACGGATTCGGCATTGCCCTGCTTGGCAGCGAGCTCGTAGGCGGCCTCGGCACGGTCGTAAAACTTCGCATCGTAGGCAAGGTTCCCGAGGAATATGGCCGCATCGCTAAAGTCGGGCTTGATTTGCACCAGGTTGTTGAGCACATCCATCGCGATGAACGGCTTGTTGTCTTCGGCAAGGACATCCGCCAGCTTATACATGGTCGCCGTGTCGTCAGGGCGCACGCCCAGCGCCTCGCGGTAAGCGGCTGCGCTTTCTTCGAACTGCTTGTTCAGGCGGTAGACATCGCCGAGATACACCAAGAAGTCCACTTCGTCAGGGTGCGCGGCATAGCCCTCGCGGACTACGGCCACGGCGCGCTCGAAATCGTTCAGAGCGATGTTCGCTTCCGAAAGCTGGTAGACAATGCTTATGTCTTCCTTGTCGAGCTGGTAGGCCTTTTCGATGGCGCGGAGGGCGCCGACCCCGTCGCCGGTTTTACTGTAGGCTTCGCCCAAGTAAAGCCAGCCGGAAACATTTTCCGGCTCCAGTTTCAACGCGCGGTGGTACGCCGCCACGCATTCCGGGTATTGGCGCAGGCGGAAGTACACGCTTGCCATGTTGAAGAGCGCCGGGGAGAACTTGCCCGCAGAATAGTCGACCGCCTTGCGGTACGTGGCGGCCGCCTCGGGGAACATGCCGCTCTGGTAATAGCTGTTCGCGATGTTGAAACTGGTGGCGACGGGGTCCGCCCCGCGGGATTCCGCCTTGCGGTAAAGCGTGATGGCCTGCTTGAATTTGCCGTCGCGGTAGAGGACGTTCGCGCGTTCCATCAGGTCGTACGCGGACTGCGCCGCAAAAGAGCATGCTATGAATACAAAAGCGACTAGCAGGGAACAGCGGGAAACGAGACTACGGGAACAACAGGCTGCAACACGCCCGCGGACGTTCCGCCGCAATCCATAACAAATATTTATAAAATATCTAGAATCCATAACTTTTAATATCAACCTGCAATTCTAATAACCAGTAACTATAGACCAATAACCGTAGCGCCAGCCTTACACATTACACTAGTCCCTGAACTTCACTTCGAACGGTTGTTCCATTCCGCAGAAGGGAACCGCCTTGCCCGCCTTTTCTGCCGGAGCGAACGTCATGCGGCCAAGGGCCTCGCGGCCGGCGGCGGCAAGTCCGGAACCAGCCGGAGATTCCTCGATCACCTTGATATCGTACGCCTTGCCATTCACGTCCACGCAGAACGAAAGCCGAAGCATCGCGTCCATTTCGCTATCCCTGATTTTTGCCGGCACCTGGAAATTGGGCATCGTGCGGCTTTCGGGCTTCTTGTCGACATCGCCCTTTTCAGTAGAGAGCGCACCGCCGCGGAAATCGGCCACCAGTTCCTCGTTGATGGCTGCCCCCGCGGTTCCCGAAGCCGTCCCCAGGTTCATCGCGAGCCTCGGGCCCGCCTTGGGCGAACGCGAATTGGACTTCTGGCGATTCGGCTTGCGCGCCGGTTTCTTCTTCTCTATCTTTTTCTCGACCTCTTCGACCTTCTTGACGGCGATTTCGGTTTTCGTGTACTTCTTTTCGTGGAAAACCTTTCCCGTCAAGAACAGGTTCGCCATCGTCACGGAGAACACGAGGACAGCGCTCGCAAGGATAGCCGCGAAGAGGATGGTGAAACGCTTCACAAGTTTTTTTAAATACTTGAAAATCATAGATTCAAACTAGTTCTTATAGAAATCCTTCGACTTCACTTCGTTTCGCTCAGGATGACACTCCGCGTCATTCCGCCTGCGCCGCAATCGAGACCTTCTTCACGCCCGCCAAATTGCACATATCTATCACCTGGACGAGTACGCCCGTTTCGGCGCCCTTGTCCGCAATCACCACGGCTTCCCTGTCGGGCGCCTTGGCAAGCGACTGCTTCAAGATATCCTGCAGGCTGGCCATGTCCACCTGGCGTTCGTTGATATGCACCGTCCCCTCGCGCGTGATGGCGATGAGCAGGTTTTCCTTTTCGAGCTGGCTTGCGGACTGCGCCTGCGGCTTAGTCACGTCGACGCCCGTCTCGCGGGTAAACGAAGACGTCACCACGAAAAAGATGAGCAGGATGAACACGATGTCCATCAGCGGGCCCATTTCGATGCCCATATCCTTCTGTTTTCTCTTCGGCAAGTTGAATTCCATATACTATGCCTTCTTCTCGACAAAATAGTTTTCGATTACGGTAGCGCCCAGTTCCATCTTCTGGCGCAAAACTTCTACGCGTTCATCCAGGCGCTGTTTCAAAAGCGTAAGCGGGAATGCCACCAGGAGTCCGCTCTGCGTCGAAATCAACGCTTCCGAAATGCCGTCGGCCATGAGCACCGGGTTCTGGTTGCCGTACAGGGTAATCACCTCGAAGGTAGAGACCATGCCCGTCACCGTGCCGAGGAGCCCGAGCAGCGGGGCGGCAGAAGCCATCACCGAAATCACGTGGTTGCCCTGCTCCATGTAGCGCACCGTCTTCGCGAGGCGCACCTGCATATAGTCGCGGAAACCCTCGGGATTTTCCTGCGCAACGCTAATCGCATAGCTGAGTTCCCTGGACAGGAGCCCGCCACGCTTGCGCAAACGCCTCAAAGCCTTCGCCACGCTCGGCTCTTCGCCGTTCTTCTCGTATTCCTCGTTTCCGCCGTTCAGGTCCAGGCGCATGCGCTTGATGACCCTGTGGACATCCTTGCGGAAGAAATCGCGGCCGATGCGGAACCAGCTGGAGAACAGGAAGTAGAATCCGATGACACCCGCAAGGAGGATCGGGAGCATAACCACGCCGCCCGCCTCGTACGTGTTCCTCAGGGATTCGACAAATATGTAGAACGAGTTGGACATGCCCGAACTACGACTCCTTCCCGAAAATTTTGTTCATGAGCGCCATGCTCTGCACATACATTTCGCTGGTGACCTTTTCAATCTTTTCGCTCAGAAGCCCATGCAAAATCATCACGGGAATAGCGATGACAAGGCCAGTCTCCGTCGTGACGAGAGCTTCGGAAATACCGCCGGCCAGCACGCGGGCGTCGTTCGTGCCCACTTCGGTAATCACGGTAAAGAGCGTGATGATACCCGTCACCGTACCCAGAAGGCCGAGAAGCGGGGCGATGGTACCCATGGCAGCCAAAAGCCCCATGCGGCGATCCAGTTTAGGCTGCTCGCGGAGGAGGGCTTCCTGCAGGGAGCGTTCCGCATCTTCGCGCGTTTCGCGGGCGCGGTTCAGCACCGCAAACAGCACCATCGAGAGGCTCGTTTCCTTCTTGAGGCAAAGATTCGCGGCATCCTCATACTTGGTTTCATTCACAAGCTTGCCGAGCTTCTTGATAAAGCGGCGGCTCAGGTGCCCGCGGTAAGAGAGCACGAGGAAGCGTTCCAAGCAAAGCAGCAATGCAAATATCGCGACAAGGGCCAGCGGGTACATCACGATGCCACCCTTCTTGAAGAACGCCTGGAATTCCTCGGTCCAGGTCAGTTCCTTCGTGTCCGTAATCGCGTTCTTGATGGCCTTGTTCTGCAAAACATCCAGCGGGATGTCGACCATCGCGGATGCCGCCGCAGATACGCGGGTGGAATCCTGCGTGGAATCAGCCGGAGCGACAACGCTTGCGGAAGCCTGTTTCACCGCCTGCTTCACGCCCGCAGCCATTTCGGGAGGGAGCGTAGAGTTCCATTCGAAAACCTTTCCCTGCAAGGCGCCGGAGCGCAGGAGGGCCTGCACTTCGCCGTTGTCCGTTGCGACTTCGCCCAGGAACACCGTACCGAGACGCAAGCGTTCTACGGTCACGTCGGGGCGGTTGCCCACCTGAGAAATTTCGCGGCCGACCGACTGCGTGTAGGTCAGTTCGTGGCGCAGCAGCAAGTCAGCCAAGTAACCGCGGGCAGCGCCCAGCGTATTCGGGACCTTCTTTTCGGTCTCATCGGAGGCTTCCTTCAAGCGCAGAAGGCGACCGTTCATGCCTACGGGATAGTCGCCCGTAACTTCGCCGAGCGTCTTGTCGATGGAAAGCTTCACCTGCGTGTTCAGCGCATCGTAAGCGCTCTCCTCGCTCTTCGCGTTTTCTTCGGCTTCGCTAGTCACGTTGCGGCTTGCCATGACTTCTTCGTTAACGCGGCCCAAATCCGTCGAAAGCTTGGAATAGCGTCCGTCCAGTTCGCGCGTTTCCGTCTGGTGTTCCTCGGTCAACTGCGATTCTGCATAGCGCTTCTTCCAGTGTTCCGCTTCCAGCTTTTCGAGCGAGTCCGCCTTCTGCAGGCGAATGCGGGTAAGCGTTTCCACCTCGCGCTGCAACGTGCGCACTTCTTCGAGCTGCAGGGAATCCTTGATGCGTTCCTGGTCTTCGGCAGACTGCTTCTTTTCGCCCGACGACCACGGCCACGCAAATGCGGAAGACGCAAGCAGGCAAACAACGGCAACAAAACGTCCAGAAATTCTCACAGCGCTTCGATTTTTCAGAATGACATTCTTATTCATTTTTCGCCTCCCACCACGGAAATGCTCACCGGCAATTTCACGACCTGGGGCGGCTTTTTAGCCTGCTTCACGTCTATCGCGAGCTTGACTGCACTACGTTCTTCCAAATTCAAATCCTCGTTCCATTCATAAACCACATTCCCGTTCTCGATACGGCGCACCAGGTACCCGTACACGGAACCATTGTCATCGGAATAGACCATCCACTGGTTGCCGATACGCAAAATCGAGGCATTGATGAGTTCGCCGTTCTTGCGCGTAAGCGGACTATTTATTATAGCGACCTCGTCGCCGAACTTCGTCTCTTCGGCAATAAGCGACTTGAGACGGGAAAAGGCTTCTTCTTCGCTGGCGTTCCCGCTCTCGATATCGCGGGTAAGGGACTTTACGCGATCGAGGCGCGTTTCGCGTTCCCAAGGAACCGTCTGCGACACCTGAGATTCAAGCTGCTTGCTGATGGCGGCAAGCGCCGAGCGGAGGGCCTTGCGCTTCGCGGCGACATTCTCGGTACGGTTCTTCGCACGCGCCTGCTTGCTGCGTTCTTCCTGCAACTGGCCCGCAACCGCATGGATTTTCATATTCAGGCTGTCGATTTCGGCACGACGGCGGTCCTTATCGGCCTTGTAGCGCTGCTGGAGCGTCTTGTAGCGGGAATCGTCCGCCTTGAGCATCGAATCCGTAGCGACAATCTGCCGGTTCAGTTTCTGAATCTCGGAATTCAGTTTTTCCTTTTCGAGCTTGAGATCCTGAATTTCGGAAGTGCGGTCGGCAAAGGCCAATCCCGACATCACAAAGACCAGAAGCATGATGGGTAATAAATTCAATCTTTTCATAAATATCCGCAATGGTTTGATTTCAAAACTACATTATTAAAACACCCGAACCCACAAAAAATGTCACCGTCCCGACGCAAAAAGAAGAGATTCGTAACTTATTCGCATTCCATACGACCTTTGCGTTCCTTGCACCAGTTGTTGCAAATCGGGAAACGGTAAGCATCGCACAGGCTTTCCACCTGATCATGGATAATGCTCGATTTCTGTTCTTCGAGGTAGTAACGGCTGACAAGCGCTGCATCGCATGTCAAGTTATCCATGGACGACCTGTTCGGCAGGCCCCTATCGGCACACCAGTTCCACAGGTATTCCTTGCAGCTATTCTGCTCGGGACTTTCCATGCACTGATTCTCGAGTTCTTTGCAATCCGCAATCGAATTGCTCTCGAAACCGCTAGCCACGCAGTAACGCTTGAGGCCGTCGGCATAGGCGTCCGACTTGTTCTTGTCGCTGATAGAGTCGGGCAGGTATGCCGACCACTTTTCTTCCTTGTTCATCATCGCCGCCTTCACGAGCGACGGAAAGCATGTCTTTTCGCTCCGGTATTCTCCCTTGGTATAATAATCGGGAGCCTTTTCATTGGCCGTCATCAAGTCGTATTGTTCGATGCTGTCGACAGGCATTCCCGAACAGAACACATCCTGGTAAAGCCTGCAACCGCGCGAGGCCCAACTCTTGTTATCGCCATCGGAGGTTGCGTCGCAGTTGGCAAAGGCGATGTGTTTCATCGGTACGCCATTCTCGCCGTCGACATAGAACGTGAACGTAGATCTCGCCATTCCGCTAAACACGCCCATGCCGTTCTCGATATTCGATTCCGGAACGATGCGCGAATCGGAAACAGAGCCCTTCACCTTACTTTCATAATCGATGTAGGCCTCGTCCGTCGTGTAAAATACGACGGTGACACGCCCGAGAGGCATCATCATGTTCGGCAAGAAAAGCGTGTCGAGCGCCTGGATACCACCGATACTCTGCTTCGTCGTGTATCCGAGATTCGCCTCGTGCTCCAGCGGGTCGTGCATGGAGACCCCGCTATAACCCATAGAATCAGGCTCGATAAGGCCCGAGAGCATCATGTTGATGGTCGTGTTCTGCGCTTCCTCGCTTTCCATCCCGTATTGCAGTATGGATATCACGCCCTTGATGGACTTGTCGTAGTTGAGCGCGCACTTCACAGTTTCCATGTCCAGCGGGAATTCCAGGAACTTGATGCGGACTTCTTCGTTCTCGTCGTACTCGATCCACTCGAAACTGCCGTCCTGCTGCGGCACGCTCAGTCCCTTGATACTCACGGGATTCGGGATGGTCGCCTGCGCGCGGAACGTGGTTTTCGCCGTATTGCCCGCACTGTCCCACTTGAAGAAGGCTTCCATCGAGTAAGTCTCGCCGGCTATTCCGGAGAACTCGCCTTCGGAAAAACAGTTCGGCTTGCTGCCCGTGACCGTGAGGACCGCCGTCGTATCGACTTCGGCGCCATGACTGTCGGTGAATTTTCCCGAAACCGTCACGTAGGCGCTATCGTAGAACGCGAAATTCTCGGCCGAAGTCTCGTCCAGTTCGTAGACCTTCGAAAAACAGATGCTCGCTTCCCCACCGTTAAGGACGTAACCGTAGGTATAGATACCCGTATAGACTTCGCGGTCCTCGGGATAGAAACTCCATGGCCCGTGGAAATCGCAAGCAACAAGGAGCGCGAACGCAAATGCGCAGAGGATTCTAGAAATAGTATTCATAGTTCAGCATGATAGGCATAAAGGGGAACTGAGTAATTTCTGTCTTCTTGGGCGGGTTCTTGCTCGTATCGTAGAATGTATAGAACATGTTTTCGTGGTCGGTCAGGTTGATGATGGTCCAGCTGAAATTCCACTTGCCTTCGCGACCCATGTCGATAGCCTTCACGTCGATGCGGAAGTAGTCCGACTGACGGCCCGCATTGCGGCTTCCCGGCAGCACCGTAATCTTGTCCGAATACTGCTGGTTGGCCATTTCCTGCGGGTAGTAATAACCCTTGTATTCGCTGATGGGCATACCTGCGGAATACTTGAGCGCGATGGACGATCTCAGGTAACGACCCTTCGCTTTTCCCTTGTATTTCCCGAGGGCTTCATCACCGCCCTTCCAGTTGATACCAGCATCCAGCTTGAGCGCATAAGGCTGATGCCAGCTCGGGTAATAGGCATTGGTTCCATCGTCCGTGCGCACGACGCTCACGCTCTGGCTCCAGTTGATACCGCCAAACCACCAGCCGTTATTCTTGCGGAGCGAAAGTTCGTAACCGAAGGAATAGCCATCCGCCGTGCCGAACCCGTCAGCAATCACGAATTCATCCGACGCCGTTTCCTCGTTGCTGTCCAAGACCGTCTGGAACGTGTTCAGGCCGCTCTGCGTCTTGTAATACAGACCAACAGTCGCATCGTAGCCGTCGAATATATCGCGTTGGCTGTATTCTGCGGCAATGAGCCACGAAGAAGCCGGCTTGATATGCTTGCCCTTGGTAGTCGTCGTCGCCGGGTAATAGAACTCGTTCAAAGTCTCCTGGTCGGTATAGACAATCGAGTTCATGTACTGCAAGTAATAACCGCCGTACAACTCAAGCGTCTTCGTGTCGTCGATATTCACCGTGAGGGAGGCGCGCGGTTCCACGCCGAAATGCTTCGCGGCAGTCTGGTAGTTGAATCGCATACCGTATTGCAGCAACCAATCGGGAGAAAGCTTCCAGGCATCCTGCACGTAGCCCACGTGGTGGAACGGCTTCTGGATATCGGCAATCATCATGGAAGACATCTGTTCCTGGTAACGCTCGTAGTCGTATTCCAGTTCGTAGCCAATCGTGAACGTGTGGTTGTCGATACCGCGGTAGTTGAGCCACTGCTTGCCCGCGAACGTGTAGAGGTACATCTCGATAGACATGAGGTCGCCGACCTTCATCGTCTGGTAGAACTCGCTAAACGCGAACGTGGCGTTGTAATCCCAGTTGCCATTGATGCGGTGCATGAAATTCACGGGAATCGCGACGTTGCCCCAGTCCATGTAGAGCGGGTCAAAGCTCAGGCGGTCCTTGCCCACATAGAAACTGAACTTGAGGCGCGTATCTTCGGTGAAATTGTACATGAAGGTACCCTGCAAGTCCGTGAACTCGTAGTCCAGATCCAGGTCCAGCATGCCTACCGCGTTCATCAGGCCGAGCATGAACCCGATGTAGGTGGTACGGCCGGCGACAACCCAGCGGGCCGGGCCCTTGTGGCCCTCCGTATGGAGCTGTGCCGCAAACGTGCTTATCTTGACGCTCGTCTTGCTGAACCATTCTTCGACAGTATCCTGGCCACCCGCACGTCCGTCCATCTTCAAGACGGAACTCAGGCGGTTGCCGTACTGCGCAGGGAACCCGCTCTTGTAGAACTGCACCTCGTCAATGCCTTCCACAAGGAACGTGCTGAACAACCCGAAGAAATGCACCGGGGAATAAACCACCGCGTTATCAAACAGGAACAGATTCTGGTCGGCGGCACCGCCGCGCACATAAATCTTGGAACTAAAATCGGAGCTCGCCACCACGCCCGGAAGCGCCTGGATGCTCTTGATGACGTCGGCCTCGGCAAGGCCAGGCATGCGCTTGATGGACTTCGCCGAAACCACCGATTCGCCCGGCTTGCGCTTGGGGCGCTTGCGCAACTGCACCACGACCTTCTTCAGCTCGGTCACCTTCTCGTTGTTGCCGCCGGCAAGGAGGGCTTCGACATCGACATCCTTTTCCGGACTGTCGGCCGGAGCCGCGGCAACACCAGCACTGTCATTCTTGGGCTCTGCGGGTGCCGCCGTATCCGCAGCCACGACCGCCGCGGAGTCTTCCGCGAAACTGTCGCCCAGCGCCTGCGAAAAGGCGCGGTCCGGTCCCACGTACTTGAGTTCGTAACACTTTTCCTTCTCGGCGCCCGCCGTATCGGAATTGGTGACGCAAACGTTCCAGAGCGTATCTTCCGGAAGCACGATGCTAAAAGGTTCGCCGACCGTCGTCTGCAGGGCCTCCCCCGACTCGAGGATTTCCACATTCAGCTTTTCGCCCTCGGCAAAGGACGGATCCTGCACGACGCCGTTGAAGACTATTCCCGCGACCTGCGCGGAATCTCCGGCAACAGCATCCGACCCCGCAGCCGGTTCCTGCGCCAAGGCGGACGCAGCCGCCAAAAGAACAACAATGCCAGTATATAGTTTCAACAAAAAATCCCGTATTTCGACAAAAATAACAAATAGGAATCCCTATCTGCCACTAAAACACCCGAGCACCGCAAAAGTGTCACTTTTTTTTTGAATTCCCCTCAAAAAATCCAAGAATAATCAAAAGCGCAGGTAAATTTATTTACCTGCATTTTCGAGTTGCAGCCGCGGACGCTGAAGGCGTCAAAACCGAGCGAGAAAGGCCCGCTTAGGGGATTAAATTAGTTGCTTGAGGAGAATAGCCGAACAAAAAATGTGAAAAACTACGACACAAGACCTAATTATGGGCGTTTCTTTCCACGTATAACTCTTTTTCTTTATCGTGAATTTCTTTATCAATACAGATAGAAGAAGAACTTCAAATTCCCAAAAAACACATGTAACATTATCTAAAATTTTCAAGCCTTCTTCTGAAAATAAAGACTTATTAAAAAAAGACAAAATATTGAAGAGTCCATCAAATCCACTTAAAAGAAACGCAACAAAAACGCCCGCACACAATACTGGCTGCTCATTCCAGCGAATTACAATAAACTCACCAATCTCAATCTTTTTTGATCGAATCACAATAATCGCAAGGAAAAAGTATAGCGGAAACCAGAGATAGAATTCCATATCACATTACCTTAAAACTTCTGCTAGCAAAATAAAAAAATCGCTCGGAACCGAGCAAGGCAAAGCGCACAGATGATTAAAGGCGTACGGAAGTTTCTTCTAACTAAAAAAAATTCCGCAACTGCGGAATTTTAACCTAAAACGAGCTTTCGTTCAAAACCGAGCGAGACGAGGCGCAGGGCGACGTGGCGTACAGAAGTACGCGAGGAGCCCTGCAACGAAGTATCGCGATGCGTTTTGGACGAAAGATCACCCTTTGATTGCGTCGCCCATGGAGAACATAGGCATATACATAGCGATCAACAGCGCACCGACAGCACCGCCCAAGAACACGATAATCAACGGTTCGATCATGCTCACGACGCTATCCACTGCGGCGTCCACTTCTTCATCGTAGAAATCTGCCAGCTTCAAAAGCATGCCGCCCAAGTTACCGGTTTTCTCACCCACACCGGTCATCTGGATAACCATGGGCGGGAAAATGCCTACTTCCGTCATGGGGTCGGCAATGGACTTACCACCCGCAATGCCTACCGCAATTCTACCAATCGCCTTTTCCACCACCTTGTTGCCGGCGGTCGAGGCCACCACCTTCAAGGCATCCATCACGCTGACACCGGCGTTCAACAAGGTTCCAAGCGTACGCGCAAAACTAGCCGTAGACGACTTTATCTGCAGGTCACCGATTTTCGGAACCTTCAAGAGGAACTTGTCGAAAGCAAATTGGGCCGCGGGAACCTTCATCACCATCTTCCATGCGATAATAATCGCTACCAGGGCAAGGAAAAGGAAACCGCCGTTGTTTACCAAGAAATCGGAGATGTTCATCACGACCTGCGTCGGAGCGGGGAGTTCCGCATCCAAGGCAGCGAACTGTTCGGCGAAGGTCGGCACCACGAACGTCATAAGGGCGATCACCACCACGATACCCACAATGATAACCATCACCGGGTAGGTCAGGGCCTTCTTCACCTTGCGCTTGAGGCGCATGCTGTTTTCCATCGTCTCGGCCAAACGCGCGAGGATTCCTTCAAGAATACCGCCCGCTTCACCGGCCGCCACCATGTTGCAATACAGGGCGTCAAATACCTTCGGGTGCTGCGAGAGCGCATCGGCCAGCGAAGAACCGCCATTGATGGACTGCGTCACCTTGTGCACCACGTCTTTCAATGCCGGATTCTCGCACTGTTCCTCGAGAATGTTCAAGCACTGGAGCATCGGGAGGCCCGCAGAACACATGGACGAGAACATACGCGTAAAGCGGGTCAGGTCCTCGTGCTTGATGCCGTTACCGATAGGAATCTTGATTTCCTTCGGCTTCTTCTTCAAGCTCACGATAGTGAGACGGCGACGCAGGAGGAGCGATTCCGCCTCGGCCTTGTCCTTGGCATCAAGCGTGCCCTCGAAACTGTTTCCCTGGGAATTTTGCGCCTTGTATAGGAATTCTGCCATCGATTAAACTCCTTCCTTCACAAACAGCTGTTCCAACTGGTCCGGGCTCGGAGAACGGGCGAGCGCCTCGAAGCGGTCGACCTTGTGGTTCTTGACCAGTTCGCAAAGGCACATGTTCATCGTGTTCATACCGAACTTCTGGCCAATTTCAATCATGGATTCAATCTGGTGCACCTTGTCGTCGCGGATAAGCGCGCGGATACCCGGAGTCACGTTCATGATTTCGTACGCCATCACGCGGCCGCCACCGATCTTCGGGATAAGCGTCTGGCATATCACGCCCTGGAGCACGAACGAAAGCTGGGTACGCACCGTCTGCTGTTCGCCCTTCGGGAACGCGTCCACCACGCGGTTGATGGTCTGCACGCAGGAGTTGGTATGCAAGGTTGCGAAGGCCAAGTGACCGGTTTCCGCAATCGTAAGCGCCGCACGGATGGTCTCGAGGTCACGCATTTCGCCGATAAGCACCACGTCCGGGTCCTGACGGAGCGCCATCTTGAGCGCCTGCGAGAAGCTGTTGGTATCGCTACCGACTTCGCGCTGGTTGATCATGCATCCCTGGTGCTTGTGCAGGAATTCAATCGGGTCTTCCACCGTCAAGATGTGGTCATGACGTTCCTTGTTGATCTTGTCGATCATGGCGGCAAGCGTCGTGGACTTACCCGAACCGGTAGCACCCGTCACCAGCACGAGGCCGGAGGGGCGGGTCGTGAACTCGGCGAGAATTTTCGGAAGGCCGAGTTCCTTGAAGGTCTTGATTTCGAGCGGGATGATACGCAGGGCCAGGGCCACGCAGCCGCGCTGCAGGTAGGCGTTGGCACGGAAACGCGCAAGATTCGCGATACCGAAAGAAAAGTCGCACTCCTTATTCTGTTCGAACGACTTCTTCTGGAGTTCGTTCATAAGGCTGTACGTCATGCGCATGGTTTCGTCGGGCTTGAGCTTGTCGTCGCCGAGGGGGGTAAGCTTGCCGGAAAGACGCACCAGCGGGGGCGCACCTGCAGTAATGTGCAGGTCAGACGCGCCACGTTTCACCATTTCGGAGAGAAGGTCTTGAATATTGTATGCCATATTCAAGAATATAACTTAAAACCGCCCGAAAAAAACATAAATTCTCTATAGAAATGCGCTTTAAATCGTTCAAAGTCATCGGTATCACAATTTTAATTGCCGTTTTGTTCATCGCGTACCAGGTGTACCGCGAGAAGTCTCGGCCGTTCCAGGCCCTGCCCGAAAGGATCGAGAACTTCGAAGCCCTAGACGTGGACGGCGGAAAAACGGACTTTAAAACACATAAGGGGAAGGTGACGCTTATCGTGCTGAGCGCAAGCTGGTGCCCGGCGTGCATCGCGGAACTGCCGACCCTCGAAAAGCTCTACCGCGAATTCGCCGGCGACGGTTTCAAGGTGCTCATGATTAGCGAAGACGACAACGTGAGAATCGCATCCCGGTTCAAGAAAAAATACTCGATGCCGTGGACCATGCTTCACTGGAACTACGACCTGATAAACATGCTAGGCAACCCGCGCGTAATCCCCGTAAGCTACCTCATCGACAAAGACGGGAAAATCGACTTCGTAAAGGCTGGCCTCATCGACGAAAAAAGGATGCGCCGCGCGATAAAATCGCTGGTAAGATAACCGAAATACTGCTAATGGACACACTTGCCTTGTTGAGCAAGGCTACGGTGTAACGCGCGGGATAACGATGGTTAAGCAATCGGACTCGGGAAAAGGACGACGTCCTTGATCTCGTCCTTGTGCAGGGCGAGCATGAACAGGCGGTCCAGCCCGAGCGCCACGCCCGAGCAGGCGGGCATACCCGATTCGAGCGCCGAAAGGAAGTTCTCGTCTATCGGAGGAAGGGGCTTGCCCATGCGGCGGCGGATTTCCAGATCCGCATTAAACCGGCGGCGCTGTTCGTCCGCGTCGGTCAGTTCCGTATAGCCGTTGCAAAGTTCCACCTTGTCCACGAACAGTTCGAACCTGCGCGCCCACACGAAGCCTTCCTTGTCGGTATAGGTCTGCGCGAGGGCCGCCTGCGAGGGCGGGTAATCCATAATGAATTCCGCGCCGTTCGCCGCCAGAGCGGGTTCGACCACGAATACCATCAGGTAGTCCCACCAGTCCTCGCGGCTCATGCGTTCCTTGCCCTCGGGTATCGGAATGTTGTAGTACTCGCAAGTCTCGACAAAGTTGTTCAAGTCCTTGCAGAACGGATTCACGCCGGCATAGTTCTTGAAAGCGTCCATCCAGCGGGTGCGACGCGCCTTCAAGGGCTTCCCGACAATTTCGCTCACGAGCGCTTCCACCTCGTCCATGAGCTTATCTTGCGGCATGCCCACGCGGTACCATTCCACCATGCTGAACTCGTTGTTGTGATGCGAACCGAATTCATCCTTGCGGAAGGACTTGGTAATCTGGAATATGTCGCCGAATCCCGCCGAAAGCAGGCGCTTCATGTGGAACTCGGGACTCGTCATGAGGAAGTGCCTAGGAACGCCGTCCACCTCGAAGTAATCGAGCTGCGGATCCGTACCGCCTGCGTTAGAAAGCACGGGCGTTTCCACTTCGAGCACGCCACGCAGTTCAAAGAACTTGCGCACCTTGTTCATCAGTGATTGCCGCAAGATCCATGTCTCGCGGTCACACGTCGGCGAAAACTCCAAACCCTCGAATTGCATTTACTTGCCGTTCACCACACAACGGACAGAAAGCCAGAATTCCTTTTCGACAGGCATCGATGTCACGTTGTTGTCCGTGTTGAACATCGAGCGGGCCAGACCACGGCCATCCTTCAACTGCCTTTCCGTCCAGAAATAAGCGCCTTCGCCCTGAATAACGGAGTTCATGGTCTTGTTGGCATAGCCGCCGAACAGAGCCGTGAACGCATAGTCGTCACCACCGTTGCTGCGCAGCTTTTCAGCAGCCACATCCACACCGCCGGCAAACGTTTCGAGCGCCTTCCAGTCCTCGTCGGTAGAAAGGTGCGTGCCTTCGGGGCATGCGGTCTGGGCTGCAACCTGCGTATAGAGGCGGCCGTACGTCGCGCAGTTTTCTTCGTCGCGGTCATAGCAGTTGGAGCCGCCTTCCACCACGAAGTTCAGGTTCTGCACGAACCACTTGACACCGCCGATTTCCCTGACCTTGTACTTCTGGTTGTCGCGCGGGTCGACGAATTCCTCGAACACGGGGCAACGCGTCGTCAGTTCCTTGGAAGCGAGGATGGAGTCCACCTGCGGCTGCCAGCTCGCGCAGAAGCGGAAGAGTTCGCTGCCCGGCAGCGGAGTAGAATCGGCCATGTGCTTGTCGGCCCAACGGTTCACGTAATCCAGGTTAATGACGACGGAATCCGGGAGAGAAAGCGCACGTGCGTTCGCCTGGAGCATGTCCGCGTACCTCACGGCAGCGGGCTTCGGAGCCTTCCAGTAGCCTTCGACGAGGCCCTTGCGAAGGTTCTCGTACAAGGGAGACGGACGCATCACGGCAATGGTCGTATCTTCCACGAAACGTTCAGGCTTGGTTTCGCAAGTCGTCTGGCGCAGGGTGTCGTTCATGCTCTGAGCCTGGATAAAGCAATCCTCCATGCAGGAATTGCGGGCCTTGCCCTTCTTCGGACACGGCATCCATACGGAAGTGTCCGCATACATCTTGACCGGCTTGGCGTAACCCTTGGTCTTGACCGCGACCTTCGCGACATTTTCCAGGGCATCGAGCGCCTTCGTATTGCCGGTTTCCGCATCCAGGAGCAAGAGAGAAATGACTTCGTTACAGGCGTCGACCGCCTTGGGATTCGAACAAGCCTTCACGCCGTAACCATAGGCAAACTGCGTCGGGCAGTTCGCAAAGGATTCTTCGGGATTGGACTTGAAAATCTTCTCGTACACGCGAACAGCATCGTCCGGAGTGAGCTTGCCGCAGTAAACTTCCTCAATCTTGCCCTTCTTGACCATCTTCTGGGCGGCGATGATATCGCCGGCGTCCACGGCATCGCGGAGTTCTTCTTGGGCAAAAGCAGCAGTCGCAAGAATCGAAGCTGCGACGGCAGTCATACACTTAGTGAATAATTTCATACTATCCTCTCATTCTGTATTTTCAATATAGCAAAGTGATTTTGCAAAAAACCGCCAAGACATACAACTTTTCTACATTTTGGTCATGGATAACGTGAATTCTTTTGATACAGAGGCCATCCGTAGCGAGTTTCCGATGCTCGTCGCAGGCGACAACGATACAAAACCGCTCGCCTTCCTGGACAGCACCGCCACCACGCAAAAACCCGCATGCGTCATCGACGCGATGGACGACTTTTACCGCGAGCACTACAGCTCCGTAAAACGCGGAGTGTACCGCCTGAGCGCCCGCACCACCGAAGCATTCGAAGCCACACGCAAGAACGTTGCGAAGTTCATTAACGCGAAGAGCGAAGACGAAATCGTATTCACTCGCGGCACCACCGAGAGCATCAATCTGGTGGCATGGAGCTACGGCCGCAAGTTCTTCGAAGCCGGCGACGAAATTTTGATTAGCGGGCTCGAACACCACGCGAACATCGTGAGCTGGCAGCTCGTCGCCGAAATGAAGGGCGCCAAGATCAAGGTCATTCCCGTCAAGGACGATGGCGACCTGGATTTGGACAAACTACCCGGGCTTTTGAATGCACGCACCAAGATGGTGGCCGTAACGCACGTGAGCAACGCCGTCGGGACAGTGAACCCGATTGCAGAAATCATCAAGACGGTCCGCGCCGCCGCCCCGCAGGCAAAAATCCTGATTGACGGTGCACAGAGTTCGAGCCACATCAAGATTGACGTGCAGGCGCTCGACTGCGATTTCCTCGCTTTCAGCGGGCACAAAATGTACGGCCCCACTGGGGTCGGCGTGCTCTACGGCAAATACGACGTTCTGGATTCCATGCCCCCCTGGCATGGCGGCGGCGAGATGATCAAGAACGTGACCTTCGAGAAGACGACTTACGCCGACGTTCCCGCCCGCTTCGAGGCAGGCACGCCCATGATCGCCGAAGTCATCGGGCTCGGCAAGGCCATCGAATGGATTAGCGAAAAAGGCATCGAGAACATCCGCAGGCACGAAGCTGAAATCACGCAGTACGCGCTGGAACAGCTCGCAAAAATCCCGCAGGTGAAAGTGCTCGGGAACCCGAAGGAACGCGGCGCCCTCGTGAGCATCACCCTGGATGGAATCGCCGTGAGCGACGCCGCGATGATTCTCGACGAAGAGAACATCGCCGTCCGCAGCGGGCATCACTGCGCCCAGCCCGTGATGGACCGCTTTGGCGTCGACGCCACGCTCCGCCTGAGCTTTGGCGCCTACACGCTCAAGCGCGACATCGACCGCCTTGTTGCGGGCCTTCAGAGAGTCGTCCGACTGTTCGCTTAATTCGCGGATTCGCCGCAGAGTTCATCATGGGTATCGAAAAAGGGATTTTCAACCGCACATCGCTCCTTCTCGGTGACGATGTCATGGACAGCATCTACCAGAAGCGCGTCATCATCTTCGGGCTCGGCGGAGTCGGCAGCTGGTGCGCCGAAAGCCTGGTGCGTTCCGGCATCAAGGAACTCGTCCTCGTCGATTCGGACCGCGTGTGCGTCACCAACGTGAACAGGCAACTGATGGCCACCACCAAGACCGTGGGGCAAGTCAAGGTCGAAGTCCTCAAGAACCGCCTCCTGGAAATCAACCCGCACGCCAATATTGTCGCCCTGCAGGACATCTACGAGGAAGCGAATACCGACAAATTCCAGCTGGACACTTTCGACTACATCATCGATGCCATCGACAGCCTCGAAAACAAGATGCAGTTGCTCTGGCACGCCACGCGCACCAAGGCGACCGTATTCTCTTCGATGGGCGCCGCCCTCAAGATGGACCCCACGCGCATCAAGGTCGCCGAATTCTGGAAAGTAGCCGGTTGCCCCCTCGCCCGCGCCCTCCGCGACAAATTCAAACGTAAGAAGAAGAACCTCAAGAAAAAGGTCCTGTGCGTCTACAGCGACGAGCTCCTGAAAAACCGCGGCAAGAATTCCTCCTGCGGAACAGAAGCCTGCATGTGCCCCAAGGTCCGCAGCGAGCACAGCGAAGCGGAACTCAAGAACGCCGAACTCATCGGCCACGAATGGTGCAGCAGCAAAGCGCAAATCAACGGCACCATGGCGCATGCCACCGCCATTTTCGGTTTCACGATCGCGGGCCTCGTGATGCAGGATATTTACCAGAAGGCTTTAGCCCGTAAAGAGCAAGCCTAGGCAACAAACTTGCGCAACCGAGCGATTTCCACAACCGCCTGGACAATTTTCCCTATGTTGGGGTCGGGCATCCGAAGCGCCGGAATAAACGGTTCCGGAAGTTCGCCCTTCTTTTTGCCCAACTGCTTCTGCTCCGATTCGGCCATCTGCAGCAACATTTCCATCCGAGTGTCGTCGCCGAACGCATCTTTTAGAACAAGCTGGAATTCTTCCATCGAAAACGTCTTGGAATCTTTTTCCATCTTAGAAGACATCCGGTAGCTGCAAAGCTCATTGGCGTCCTTGTCGCTCATGTCTTCGGGAATATCGGCCGTCATTTTGTCCAGATCGAAAATAGCCATCTGCCTCAAAATCGGCCTTCGCAACAATTCCACAACCGCCTGCTCTTTTTCGGCAATATCTTTTCCCTTCACGGCAGCGGTCAGGCCCACCTTTTCAACGACGCCGTCAACGAGCTCCTGGTAGCTTGCGCCAAGCCGCGTTACCCCGCTAGCAAGCGCCTGCCAATCATTCGCCTTGCCACTAGCCGCGCCGCCAAACAAAATACCCGCCAAGTAAGCGAGATTATCCGGCTCGACCTCGCCAAGAAAAACCAGATTCGAATCCAACGTGCAACTCATTTTAAATCACCCCACTGCGTAGGCGATTAACAACCCAATAGCAACCAGCAAACCACCCAGTAGCAACGCCGCAATAACCGTCGCAATAATCAAGAGCCACTTTGTGTATTTAAGGATTTTCACCATCGAGGAATTCTGGTCTTTCGCAAACTGCTGGACAATATTCATCGTCGCGGCAGCAAGGAACCCGACATCATCAAGCCAGCCCACCACGGGAATCGTATCCGGAGCCAGGTCAATCGGCGAAACCGCATAGAGCATCGACATGATGACGAAGAAAACCGCGAGGCCTTTCTTGAAATCAGAAGCGCCATTGGTTTCGACAACTTCCGCTTCGACAATTTCTGGTTCCTTGTCCATATTACCACCTTTGTTTTTTATAAAAACTACTTAATCCTGTCCCCGCAGAATTCCTGACGACCGCATTTTTTGCAGTGAGAACCCATCCAAAGCGTATCGAACTGCTCGATTGCGGGTTCCACAATCGCCGGGTCGTTGGTGAGGATGCCCGCCTCGAAGTTGCGGCGCAGGGAACTCTTCATACCGATACCCGCACCCGTGAGGTTCGCCGACCCTATGTAAGCCGTCTCCAGGTCAAAAATCATCATCTTGAAATGCACCCGCGGGCACATCACGCGCTCCAGGTCCGTCGCGAGAATCTTGTACCGGTCGAAATCCTCGCGGAAGTTCGGGCCCGGCTCCTTCGCGTGAATGAGCCGCACACCCACCCCGCGCTTGAGAAGCGTCGCAAGTTGCCCGAGCAGCGGGATAGAATCGCCGTCCTGCTTCACGTACACGTCCTTGATATCGGCCGTGCCAATCCACAACGTCTCGCGCACCTTCGCGATGCGGGAAATCACCTCGGAGTAATGTTCCTCGTTCTGGATGTACTTGGTGAATGTGGGCATATAAGGAAATATACAATAAAAGCGGGAAAGCGAACGTTTCCCGTATAAAACACAAAATGCCGTTTTTTCAAAAACGGCACTTCGTTGAAAAAACGCAGCCGATGTTGTTTATTAATAAATAAACAACATCTCACGATACTTCGGCAGCGGCCACAACTCGTCCGGCACCACCTTTTCGAGACCGTCGACAACCTTGCGGAGGCCGGCCATCGCATCGAGAATGCCTTCGTGGAGACCGTTCAGGCTGTCTTCCATCGTAGCGATTGCGGCGCTCAGGTTCTTGACGCCTTCACCCAAGGACTTCACGTAGGCATCGACGCCCGGGAAGCCTTGATTCAAGGCCATCTCGTTCGTCTTGAGGGCGCTGGAGTAGGCCTCGACCACCTTCGGCATGATGATGTTCTTCGCCATGTCGCGGCAGACTTCGCCTTCGATGTGGATGCGCTTGTGGAAGTCCTCGACGTTGATTTCGTAGCGGGATTCCATTTCGCGGCGGTTCATCACGCCGTACTTCTCGAACAGCTGGATATTCTCTTCCTTGGTGAGGGCCTTGAGGGCTTCCACGGAGGTGCGGATATTCGGGAGTCCGCGACGTTCGGCCTCGGCGACCCATTCGTCGGTATAGCCGTTGCCGTTGAAGATAACGCGCTTGTGTTCCTTCACGATCTTCTGCAGGATCTTCTGCAGGCCCGTGTGGAAGTTCTTCTCGTCGAGCTTCTCGAGTTGTTCGGCAATCATGTCGAACGCCTCGGCCACGATGGTGTTCAGAACCACGTTCGGTTCGGAGCAGCTCTGGCTACTACCCGGAGCGCGGAATTCGAACTTGTTGCCGGTGAAGGCGAACGGCGAAGTACGGTTACGGTCGGTAGCGTCGCGCGGAAGCGGCGGAAGCATATCGGCACCGATACGAAGCGCGCCGGCCTGCTTACTGGACTTGGGCACGCCTTGTTCGATTTGTTCGATGACGTCCATGAGCTGGTCGCCGAGGAACATGGAGACGATTGCCGGAGGAGCTTCGTTCGCACCGAGGCGGTGATCGTTGCCGGCACCAGCCGTGGTCATGCGGAGCAGGTCGGCATGGGTGTCGACGGCATAGATGATGGCACAGAGCGTGGTAAGGAACACGGCGTTCTGGTGCGGGTCCTTGCCCGGGTTGAGCAAGTTACCCTTGCCGTAAGAGACAGACCAGTTGTTGTGCTTGCCGGAACCGTTCACGCCGGCGAAAGGCTTTTCGTGCAACAGGCACACGAGACCGTTCTTGTCGGCCACGTTGCGGAGCACTTCCATGATTTGCATGTTGTGGTCGCACGCGAGGTTCACTTCTTCGAACATCGGGGCGAGTTCGAACTGCGCGGGCGCGACTTCGTTGTGGCGCGTCTTGGCCGGAATGCCGAGCTTCCAGAGTTCGGTCTCGACTTCGTTCATGAAGTTCAAGATGCGGGCCGGAATGCTGCCGAAGTAGTGGTCGTCCATCTGCTGGTGCTTCGCGGGAGCGGCACCGAACAGCGTGCGGCCGGCCTGGTAAAGGTCGGGGCGTTGCAGGTAGAAGCGCTTGTCAATCAGGAAGTATTCCTGTTCGGCACCGAGCGTCACCGTCGTCTTTTTGGGGCCGGCCTTGAAGCAGGTCATGAGGCGGCGGGTAGACTTGGAAAGGGCCTGCAGGCTACGCAGGAGCGGAGTCTTCTTGTCGAGCGCTTCGCCGGTATAGCTGCAGAACGCGGTCGGGATGCAGAGCGTGGCGCCGTTACCGTGACGCTTGATGAATGCCGGAGAGGTCGGGTCCCAGGCGGTGTAGCCGCGGGCTTCGAACGTGGAACGGAGTCCCCCGCTCGGGAAGGACGATGCGTCCGGTTCACCGACGATGAGGTTCTTGCCGCTGAACGCCATGATGGCGCGGCAGCCGTCCGGTTCCAGGAAGGAGTCGTGCTTTTCGGCGGTAGAGCCGGTGAGCGGCTGGAACCAGTGCGTAAAGTGCGTGGCACCGCGGTCCATCGCCCACTTCTTCATGGCGTGCGCCACATCGCCCGCGATGCTCGCGTCGAGGGCGGCACCTTCGTTGATGGTCGCGATCAACTTTTCGCAGACGTCCTTGGGAAGGTATTCGCGCATGGCTTCAGCGTTGAACACGTCTTCGCCGTAGAAGTCCACGCTCACCGGGGCTGCCGGCTTGGTCGGCGCGGTCGCTTCCTTCGCGATTTCGTTGATTGTCTTTTTGCGGTAGCTTACGCTCATCTTGAACCTCGTTTTTTGCCATTTTCAGGCGTTTTTCATTTTATGAAAAGGAAATTAGGAATAAAAACGGGGCGTGGCACCCGATTTCTGGGTCGATTTTCCCAAATTTCATTACATTTTTGTAAAATTAATGTATATTATTACAAAAACGTAAAATTTACATGAAGGAACCACGCTAAGGACGTCGCCAACGGAGTCATGCTGATGAAAATCAGCATCGGCTTTTCGCGGGTAGTGACAGCCGACCCTGTCCTGACTTGCGTCAGGATGACCAAGCGTCAGGGTGACATTTGGAAGAGATTATGCTTAACGAAACCGAAGAAATCGAGAAGCTAAAGGCGCAGGTCGAGCGGTACGAACGCGAGATCCGCGAACTGCGCGACATCATCGACGAGAAGCCCGGCAAGATGGTCGGGAACAGCGGCGAGATGCGCGCAGTTTACAAGCAGATCAAGGCCTGCGCCGGCAACGACGCGCCCGCGCTCATCTACGGCAACGACGGCACCGGCAAGGAACTCACCGCCCGCACCATCGCGGAACTTTCCCCGCGCAAAGGAGGGCCGTTCACCGTTCTCGGGTGCGCGAACCTGCGCGAAAGTTTCGGGAACCCGGCAAGCGCCTTCGAGAGCGAACTCTTCGGTTACGAACGCGGAGCGTTCCTCGGCGCGAATACCCGGCACATCGGCAAGGCGGAACTCGCAAACGGCGGGACGCTCTTCCTGGACGACGTCTCGGCGCTCGGCCTCCCCGACCAGGAAAAACTCCTGCGCTTTATGCAAGGCCAGACCTTCAACCGCCTGGGCGGAAACATGCAACTCCATTCCGACGTGCGCCTCATCGCAGCCTCGAGCAAAAACCTCGAAGAGATGATGCAGCAAAAGCTCTTCCGCGAAGACCTCTTCTACCGCCTGAACATCGTGCAGATTACGCTCCCCGACCTGGCGCAGCGCAAGAGCGACATATTGCTTTTGGCGGAACATTTCATCGCGCAAGTGAACCTCAAGTACGGTCGCCACGTGATGCGCCTTTCCACGCCCGCCATCGACATGCTCATGAGCTACCACTGGCCGGGCAACGTACAGGAACTCGAGAACTGCATCGAACGCGCGGCGCTCGCCACCACCGACGACTGCATCCATTCGCACGACTTGCCGCCCACGCTGCAAACCGATGTCACCAGCAAAACGTCTATCATCCCCGAAGGGGGCGCCTCGCTCGAGACGCTCCTTGAAAGCTACGAGAAGGAAATTCTGACCGAGGCGCTCCGCCGCAACAACGGGAACCTTTCCGCCGCCGGACGCGACCTCTCCGTAAGCCCCCGCATGATGCACTACAAAGTAAATAAATTCAAATTAGTTACTTAATTTATACATATCTATTATTCCGCTACTGTTCTTAATTTATTTATATTTATTTCATACTTATGAAAGAACAGAGCAAGCTCCTCACCTCTCGCCAAAAAGAAATTCTATCATTACTTCGTAAAGGTCTTACAAACGCTGAAATATGTAGGACATTGAGTATATCAGAGAATACAGTCAAGGTACATCTAGCCAACATATACAAGATTCTGGAAGTCACCAACAGGACAGAAGCGGTTTCAGCCAACATTGACGAAAAACCAGCCAACACTGCCGAAGAAACCAACGACATACATATTGCCATCACAGGCAGCGACAAACTGAACGCCACCCCCCTGGCCAAGGACGTGTCCCTTTCGATTGTAGAAGCCCTGCACCACTACCACCTGTTCCGAATCACAGACAACGTATCCTCGCAGTCGGAATCCACCTATCAAATACAAGTCACGAGCGCCCAGGGCAAGGACGACACCCTCTTTGTAACCCTATACAAGAGCGGTTCCTCCGAAATTCTCTGGTCCGCATCGAAAAAGATTTCCGCAGATAGCGACATTCAGCTATTAGCCTCGCAAATCACCATCCAGCTTTTCAACCACATCACAACAGCTGCCGCACACGCCTACGAAAAGAACAGAAACAGGACTCCGCTATGGTGGTACGCCTCCTGTTATGCGAACTTCAAGATTCAAAGCACCTGCAGGGAAGCCTTCGACGAAATCGTCCCGGTACTCGAAACCCTGTGCACGAAAGAGAACCACCATGTCTATGCGGCCAATTCACTCGTTTTAGCTTATTACGCCGCAATCAACGAGTCCTGGGCGAACGCCGAAGAATACGTGGCCAAAATTGGGAAAATCGCTTGTTCCGAAATGCGAAACAACCCCTACTCCATCTACTCGCAGTTCATGATGGGCGTCTACAATATCGTCATCGGCAACAAAAGCGAGGCCATCGCTTATTTCAAGCAAATACTGAAGGCAAATCCGGAAGATTTCAGAACTCGGAGCATGCTCGCACAAATCTACCTGCTCACCGGGAAAGAGGACAAAGCCCTCCACCTGTTCAACGAGAACGAGCGTTACCTTCCGGAATCCGCCGGAATGGCCCTCCAGTCGACAACAAAGGCTTTCATCTACTACCTGCAAGAAAAATACGATGAAAGCGAGGAAGTCGCCGCCCAAGTCGTCCTTTTCCACCCCGAAACACCACTTGCAAGGTTAATCGTCATCGCCTGCAAAAATCGTAAAGGCGATTTCGAACAAAGCGAAAGCCACATCAAGAAATTCTTCGAGTATCACCCGCATTTCAAGAAGTCGGATCTGGAAAAATTGCTTTCGGGCATTGCGCCTTCGAAAAAAAACGTCATTCTCAGCTGTATCAGCAACGTTTTTCCGTAAGCACTAGCCCTAAAAAATAGTCCATTCGGGTTATGGACAAATAATACTATCGCAGTTTATCTTTAAAATACCAAATAAAGGAAACTGCAATATGAATACAGAACCCAAAGATCCGAAGGATTATTACAAACAGAAACTTACCATCAAGGACCTGAGACCAGGCGATATTCTCACCTTCGAAGGTGAGGACGACCATGGCATATCCAGCGCCATCATGATGCTCACCAATTCCAAGGTGACGCACGGAGCTCTCTATTTCCAGGACAGCCCCGTCGAAGCGCTCGCCGATGCCGGACAATCCGGCCTACACGCTCACGAAGTCATCGACAAGGAAGATTCCAGATGCGCCTACGTCTGCCGACTCCAGAAAAATGACAAGGGCGACCTCTTCTCGGATTCCGAACTTTACCCCGTCCTCCATAGCGCCAAGGGCTACCTCGACCTAAAGATGCCCTATCCCTATTCCGATCTCGTCCTGCTTGCCATGATTCTCATCTTCAAGGATATTTCCCACGTCAACATCAAGCAGCACGTCATCATCGGCATCCTCAAGATTGTCGCGGCAGAAATCAAGAAGCTGATTGATGAAAAGAAGCACAAGGGCGAACACACGATGGTCTGTTCCTCGTTTGTCTACCAGTGCTACCTGGACGCATCGAAAAACAACAAGGATCTCAAAATCAAGTTGAGCAATTCCGATATGCACGTCCTCAAGTGCGCGAACCAGGCCCAGACGCTTTTCAACCTCTATGCCGAACATGCGGCAGAAAACAACTTCGAAACCTCACGTTTCATGGTTCAGGAAGAAGACGACAGCGTAAACGATTTGGAAGCCCTTCTCAAGGAAGCTCTCGAAGACAACGGCAATTCGCGCGTCATGCTCATGAAAACCAACATTCTGAGCCGCGCAATCGAAGACTTCCTGATGAAACTCTTGGATTATTTGGGATATAAATTCAAATCCATCAAGGAACTCATTGAAAACGCACGGGAGCTTCAGTCGATGTTCGTTACCCCGAACGACCTGTGCTACAACATCGACAATGCGGAAAAGGTCGGTTACATCAACCTGTACCGCGCAACCGAAGACCTCGCCGAAGACCAAATTACCACCAAATACAACAAAGAACCCTAATCTCAAAAAAGGAGAACTAACAATGGCTGAAACAATAGAAGGAAACGCCAGAGCATTCACCCTTCACAACGACGGAAATTTCGTCGCCCACATCGTACTCGTATGGACCCATCCCGAAACCGGCAAAAGCGGGGAATACGAACAGTCCGGCTACCACGACATTTGCAAATATGCCGAACGGACAGTCAATCTGAGCGATACCGACATCCCCTTGGGAGCATTGGTCCATTTGAAGGTCGACGTCGTCCTGGGCAAGGATAATGAAGACCACAAGCGTTCCTTCACCTACACCGCGGATGGCAAAACTGCCGATTACACAATTTCAGGCTGGACATTAAGCAACGATCTCACATACAACAGCCTCAAGTAACAAGCCGACTGAACATGCAAAAAGGAATGGCGCTCTGAAAGCGCCATTCCTTCTTTTTTTTGCAAAAATCGTGTGCGATAAATCACACATATTTGTCTTGACAATCAAGTTTTTGTCCACACAAAAATACTACTTAGTGCATAAAATGTATTACAAATAGATAAAAAAATGGGCCGGGTGACATGGTCACACCCGAACCCGCCTACTGCTTGGGAAGGCCTTTAACGTCGAACGGCAGACGGTTTTCCTGAATGGTCATGCGTGCAAACATGTTCACAGCTGCCGAGACAGAAATACCGACCGACTTGCAGAAACCGGTGAATTTTTCCTTTGTTTCTTCGTCCATACGTACAGATACTATACCCATATTCATCTCATGTAACCTAAAGTTGTATTCTGTTATCCTTTGTGTTAGCCTCTAGCAATATTAATAAATTATTTTGGACGAAGATAGTTTATATACAAATTTTCATTTATTTATAGCAAATTTTTTTGTCCTAAGCGTGTTTTGAGAGTCAGAATATTTTCCGACCTGTTTTTGGAGCCTTTTTCAGAGCCTTTTTAGAGGCGTTTTTTTGCCTTTTTTTGACGTTTTTTAGCCATTTGTTGAGCGCCATGCAACGGAAAATCAACAGTTTTGGCCCTTAAAACCCCTTTTTTTGTAGTTTTAGGTAGATTATAGGTATGGTCGACGTACTGGAGTATCTTGAATATCGCGATTTTTTGAAGGATTGGTTCGCCGAAAGCAAAAAAGACAACCCCTTCACTAGCTATCGCTACCTGAGCCAGAAGACAGGTGTGGATCCTGCCTGGCTCGTTCGCGTATTCCAGAAAGGCGGACACCTGAACGAGGACTCGCTCCCCGTGTTCATCCGCCTCTGCAAACTCGACGACCGCAGGGCCGAATATTTCAAGACCCTCTACCGGTTCAACAAGACCAAGGCCAAGCAGGCCATGTCCGAGCTCTATTACAGGCTCATGGAACTGCGCGAAATGGAAACGCGCGTGCTCACCGAGCCGGAACTCGCCTACTTCGGCAGCTGGAGCTGTTCCGCACTCCGCGCCCTCATCGGGCTCACCAAGGACACCAGCGACATCACCAAGGTCGCATCGCACCTGAACCCGCCCATCTCGCAGGACGAGGCCCGCAGCGCGCTCGAAATCCTCAAGAAGCTCGGGCTTGTAGCCCCCGACGGCAACGGCGGCTGGAATATCACCGACCAGATACTTTCTACCGGTGGAGAAGTCAAGAGCCAGGCCGTGCGCAACTTCCACAGGCACACCATCGAGCTCGCGCAGGAATCCATCGACCGCCACAAACCAGAAGAACGCGACATCTCGAGCGTGGTGTTCACCGCCGCCGAAGAAGACCTGCCCGAAATCAAGCACCGCATCGAGGAATTCCGCCGCGGGCTCCTGCAGTTCGCCCGCAAGAGCGAACGGGCCGACCGCGTCTACGCCATGAATATCGCGATGTTCCCGCTGTCGGACAAAGTGGATGACCCGGCGACCGGTGGGGAGGAGGCAAAATGATGCACTTACTCCACAAGATTCCCTCCGCATTTTTGTATCTTTGGGACATGGGCACCGCTGGCTGCCAAAAATTTCCATTAAAAATTGCAGGGAGCGCAAGGTTCTTTGCGGTATTTGCATGTGCGCTTACGGCGGGTGCCACCCTCAGCGCGTGTACCGATCCTCAGACCGCGGGCGGTGGCCCAAGCGGAACCGATGCCGGTAACGCCATTACGGCCCAGATTATTTCCGAAGGCAAGCCGGCAGCGCAGGTGACTGTCCGCCTTATCGAAAGCGAAAGCCTCGAAGCCAATTCCGTCCATACGGCAAACACCGACTCCAAGGGCAACGTCCTTTTCGAGAACATCCCCAACGGCGAGTACATCCTCGAGGCCACTGCGGGCGACATGGCCTTCCAGAAAGAAATCATCATCGACGGCGAAGACATCGACCTCAAGAACGCGAGCCTTGAAAAGACCGTTTCCGTCTCCGGCTCCGTCCAGGAGAAGACCGGCATCATCAAGGTCCGCGGACTGGCACACGAGGCCAGCGTCGTCGACGGCAAGTTCACGCTCGATTCCCTGCCTGCAGGTCCTCTGAGCCTCGTGTTCATCCCGAGCGACGAGAAAATCGACACGAGCTGCACCTACATGAAGGTCGTCGCAGGCGAGACCTCCACCGCAAGTACGTTCGCCGAAGAAAGCCGTTCGCTCCTGCTCGACGACTTCCAGGATTCCAACTATCAGAACAGGTTCATGCCCGCGCGCACATACGACGGCGGCTGGTGGTATTTCGACTTCTCCAAGCAAAACGTCACGCCCGAATTCATCACCACGAAAGACACGCTGCACCGGTTCCTCCTCGAAAACGACAACGGCAACATCGTGGCACACGTCGCGGCGAAGTTCGGCGATCCCATCAAGGATTCCACAAACAAGACGACGATATGGCCCTGGGCTACCGTCGGCATCGAACTCGGCAAGAGCAAAAAGACGCTCTGCAACGATATCTCTTCCGTTGACTCCGTCGCATTCCGCGCCAAGGGAACCGGAACCATCATATTCGGCGCAATCGACGAAACGCAAGATATCGACAACCGCATCATCGCGGAGTACAAATTCAACCTCTCCGAAACCTGGAAAAAGACGACCATCTCGCTCGCCGATATCCTGGACGACAGGTTCTCGTACACCTGCGTGAACCAGCTCGTCTGGAGATTCAAGGCGAACAACGATGAAAGGGTCGACTTTTGGCTCGACGACATCGAGCTCATCGGCGGCAAGAGACTGAGCATCTGGAAAAAATGATGCCGGCAAGCCAATCCGCAGGCCCGCGCGCGGTCTCTACCAATCAAGAAGGCATCTACAAAGATCTCGAGAGCGCCGTGCGCAAGTACATGCGCACGCAATACCTGCGCCCCATCGCCGACCACACGCGTGAAGCTTTCGCGCAGGCGGTCGAATTCGTCTGCAAGTTCTACGGGAACGCAGGCCGCGCATGGAACGAAGACCGTGCCGTCCACGCCCCCTACGACGTGATTCTCGATTCAGGTTGCGGCACGGGCGAAAGCACCCTGAACATCGCAAAGAAATTCCCGGGCGCCCCCGTCATCGGGATAGACAAGTCCGCGGCCCGACTGACAAAAGCCGGCGGCACGGCTTCAAGCGACGCAGGTCAGCTCCCGCCCAACGCATTCCTCGTGCGCGCCGAACTGCTCGACTTCTGGAGGCTCGCCCTCGAAGAAGTTCGCACGGGCCGCTGGCACATTCCCTACCACGCGCTCTACTATCCCAACCCCTGGCCCAAACAGAGCGAGGCCACGCGAAGGTTCCACCTGCACCCGATTTTCCAGACGCTCCTTTCGCTCGGCGATACCATCGAGTTGCGCACCAACTGGGAAATCTACGCACAGGAATTTGCGGAAGCCGTGCGGGTTGTAAGGGAGGCTCCCGGAGCCATGCCCGACCATGCCATACCGACGTGGAAGACAATCACCCGCGAGGCGTTCGAGCCGGAGCACGCGATTACCGCCTTCGAGCGCAAGTACAAAAACGCCCGCCAGCAATTGTGGCGGGTCGTCGTCAATCAAACTTAGCGGAACCTAGTTGCGGTCGCCGAGCCACCTCACGAAGGTCTTCAGGTCCTTCGTCGTATGCACGTTCACCGTCGCATCGCCAATCACGAGGAATTCCGAAAGCCCATACTTGTCGCGACCTTCGGCACCCCAGTCGTAGGTGTAGCCCAGGCGCGTCCACGGGTGTCCTCCCCTGCTCCTGTAGCTTGTCGACCAGGCCTTGTCGAACCAGTTCCTGTGCCACATGCCGATCGAATCCAGTTGCGAGTCATCGCCGTCCTCGAAGCGGCAAGCCATCTCGGAACTCGTGATATCGGGATTGTAAGCCGGCCTGATTATGTTCTTGGGGTCGACCCAGAGCGTGGAGAAGTGAGTAATCTTGTCTTCGCGCGAAAGCCCGAGCAGCTGGCGGAGCCTCAAGGGCCAGTTCCTCACATCGGACTTGTTCAGCCTGTACCAGTCCAGGAATTCGCGGTCGGAGAACACGCGCAAGCCGTTTTCGACAGTGACAGGCTTTCCGGGCTCGTAGGAATCGGGAGTGTCGTGGGCGACAACCATCAACACCTTGTCCTTTTCCGGATTCCAAGTCACCTTGTCGGAGGTAGAATCAATGATGACCAGCGGACGGATATCGTCGCACCCGCCGTCCTTCGCCGCCTCGACAGCCGCCTTGTACTGTTCGGTCAGCAGGGAATCGCGGTCCGCGAAGCTCACCTTGGAACCGTCACCGCGCAACACCTCGCAATACGGAATTTCGGAAGCCCTGACGGCGACTTCCGCCTTCTTGAATTCCTCTTCGATAAGGGCATCGTCGTGCGAGAAGAGCTTGTCGCCCTGCAAGAACGAAATCACGATCTTGCACAGGCCCTGCTCCGGGATAATCAAGCCGGATGCGCCCTTGTTCGCCGTCGACGAATCCAGGACAAACTTGTTCTCGTGCTCGCCGCAGTTGTAGCTGTAGCTGTAAAGCGTCGCCGGGCCCGGCTTGATGGGCGCAAAGAACACGTTGTCCTGTTCATCGCTCCATGTCGGCTTCACCACGAAGGTAGAATCGCCAAGTTTCATGTAATGCGGAGTCGCCTCGCTGCAATAGAAGGCCGGCTGCCGGAAAACGCCGATAACGCCCGTCTTTCCCTTGAATACATCTTCGCTCTGGAGGTAGAGCGTCTTCGCACAACCCCAAAAGGCAAGCGTAACTCCCGCAATTGCCAAAATAGCTGTTTTTTTCATCATAAACCACCCGAATCGTTTATTCAAGAATATATATAAATTTTTCGGAGCGACCAAACCGCCGACACCGCCAGAATGGCGTCTACTTGCGTACAAGTTTGGATTTCATCGTCGTTTTCATTTCGTACATACGCTTGTCCGCCGCGCGGTAGACCGAATCGGCATCCCCGTTCGTCTCGCTATGGTAGGCAATCCCGTACGCCGCCTCCAGAGGGACAGGCAGCTCTTCCTTGCAGTTCTTCTGCAGATTCTGCAATTTTTCGATAGCCGCGGGCAAGTCGGCGACATGCTCGTTTCGGACAATAGCCAAAAATTCGTCGCCTCCCATGCGGATGGTCGTCCCGATGCCCGTAAACGCCTGCTTGAGCACGACGGAGAAGGCCTTTATCAAGTTGTCGCCGACAGCATGTCCGTAATGGTCGTTCACCATCTTGAGCCCGTTCAGGTCGATGCTCACGATTGCGAAATCAGCCGTAGACTTGTCCAGGAAACCGAAAATCTGCAGGCACTTCGCACGATTGAAAAGCCCCGTAAGCGAGTCCACGTAGGCCATGGTCGAAAGCACGTCCTTCTCGGCCTTGTCCTCAAGAATATGGAACAGGTACACCAGGTAGCTCGCCACCAGCAGCACCACAAATATAAGCGCGCCGAGCGGAAGCCACGTCATCTCGAGCGGGGTATTTTCCAGCGAGTAGGTCAGGCACAGGTTGTAGCGGATCAGGTCGAACCCCGCCACCGATGCAAAAAAGACGACGCCCAGCGTGAGAATCTTCCCGGAACGATCCATCTTGGAACTGTACAGCGCCCCCGTGAAAATCAAGTATATCATTCCGGTAGCGACATAGACATGGAAGCACGGAAGCGTCTTGGGGAACGCAAGCACGCCCGTAAAGTGCAGGGTCGCATTCACCAGCAGGAGCACGAAACCAACGACGACAAACCCGAAAATGCCCCACCATTTCCATGCACTGATCTTACCTTTGCGCATGTTCAGGAGCAAGAAGCAGAACGGTAGCGGCGCGAAGTAGAGGCTAAGGTATTCCAGCGCAGAATTGAGCGTCAGGTTGAAAGAAATAATCTGCAACAGCTTCATGTGGCAAAGCGTCCAGAGGCCAAGCGAATTGGACAGGAGCCCAATCATCATGACGCGAACCGCCGAGATACCGTAGAACGTGGTCGCCACACCGACCAGCAAGGCGAGAATGCCGAACATGGTGAGGAACGCTCCCACAACAAGCGCAAAAACATGGCGAGCAAAATAATCGCTGTTCGCGTATTCCGTCGGAAACAGGTCAAATTCCGAAAAAGCCCGACGGCTGTCATCTATAGCAAAGAACGCACGAATTTCGAGCGGCTTTCCGGAAGCGGATTTCGGCAGGTGTATATAGTGGAATCCGCTACCGATGAACTTCCCGCGCGAAGCGAGGTCGTTGCCGAAGGAATAAATCTTTTCGCCGCCCGTAAACACGTTGAAGGCCATATGCACAGAACGCATCCGGAGCGTCATGGGGGAAGCGGAATACTGCGGCAGGTCAAACCGCAGCACGAGGGAATCGCCAAAGCGCGTGTTCTCCGGGGACTTAAACTGCGATATGGAAGGCACCTCAATCGTATCGCCCTTATAAAGGGCCACGGCGCCAACATTCAGGCGTTCAATCGACGGGGAAAGACCGTTCCCGCGTACCGCCAGGAACGCTGCCAGGGAACAGACCAAAAAGCAGACGGCCAATACCCAAGCGAGGATTATTTTTACCTTGTTCTGCATCGTTGTAATAAAAATAACACCTTTTTGGGGAAGAATAACAAAAAATTTACGTTATCAAAAAGAAAAAGCCCCTTTTTCGACAAAAAACAAACATCCAAAAACAAAACGCGAATCACGGCAACCTCAAAACAGCGTAATTTACGAACTTGCCACAGGAGGTGTCATCCGGAGGCAAGAAATCCACCACAACATATTCCCCGTTGATTTTCCGCTCGTCAAATTCCACAAAGCGGTAATTGATATCATCCTCGCCCCAGTGATGAGTGGAGTTAAATTCCTTGTAAAAAAAAGCGTCCCGCATGGAACGCCTTTTTAATGCTTTGTGGATCCTATCGCGTCCTTCGGACGCTCCAGGATGACAATTGAGGGGCTAGATCCTTCGACTTCGCAACTTCGTCACAGTAGCCTACGCCTCGGCAATGGACTCGCAAGCGATTCCGCTGCACTCGGCTTGCAACTACTTGACCACGATGTTCACGAGCTTGCCCGGGACGACGATGGACTTCACGACAGTCTTACCCGCCATAAACTCCTTCATTCTATCGTTTTCCATGGCGAGTTTTTCGAGGGCGGCCTTGTCCATGTCCTTGGCAACGGATGCCTTGGCGCGGACCTTGCCGTTCACCTGGAACACGACTTCCACGGTGTTTTCCACAGCCTTGGAGTGGTCGGCTTCCGGCCAGGCGACGTTCGTGAGGGATTCGTTGTGACCGAGGATGCTCCACATTTCTTCGGCGATATGCGGGGCAAACGGGTGCAGCAACTTCACGAAGGTTTCGCACGGTTCGCGGTAGCGCTTGTCCATCTTCATCATTTCGTTGTTGAAAATCATCAACTGG